>CANGIW010000041.1 GCA_947454145.1 Rickettsiales bacterium | reverse complement strand
TTTTAGCCATCGCAACCAGTTTAATAATAAAACATGGCCTTATTGAACATGATGATATTGCGCCAATAAAAATGAGGCATTTCAGGGGGGCTAAAACGCAACCATTTTCACACTATTCACCTCCGGTTTGGATTCTTTGGAATACTGCTTGAAAAAAGGCGCACTGGCCCTTTCCTGGGGATTAAAAAGAATCCTCGAATATGCTGTTTTTTCTATTTATAACGCCACTCTTTTCCTTGTATTAAAAAAATTGTAGGGTAGTATGCATACCACTATCCAAATTTATTTTATTAATTATCATTAAGCTTTTAATTTTTAGGTATAGAAGTTAGTGTGGTTTAATATTTGTGGGGACTAAAGTTAATAAGAATCATTATCTAAGATTAATAAACTGTAATTATTCTGCGCGTTGTTTTTAGTTTTCGCACAGATAGGGGATTTGAAAATGCAAAATTCCTAATGCAAAATCTATTTTTATTAAGCCCGATATTAGCGCGGAGTAAACTTTAAAGTATGATATTAACTATTTTTGGATACTAAAATAATAGAGTGTTATGTTTTTTATATCACTCAGTGCTTTTTAGAAAGATTTTGTGAGGCTGTGGCTAAAAATTTTATATCCACTTTTTTAATTATTTAAGAATAATGAGTTATGCGTATAATCTCTTATTTACGTATGATTTTAGCGTTAGTAATAGTACATTTCAAAAGTGTCTGCTGAAAATATGAAGTTCTCCTTCGTCTTCAAATGTGATATTACCCGTGACTAGGTTTTTGCCCTTTAATTCTAAAATTTGTGTGCATGGTTGAGCGGATTTATCACCCGCAGCTCTTGATTGAATCTTGACTTTTTTGACAATAATATCTCCCGCAATTTCAATATGTTCAAAAGTAGCTAGTTTAGTTGCCACTACAATACGAACCAAGCTTTGCATTTTTTATTGATGTGGGCCCATTAAACTCCCTAGCCCCTGTAATTTTAATATCTTCACCGATAAATGAACCCTTACTTTTAATAATTTCTGCTCTAAAATTTTCAGCCAAAAAAGAACCGTTTAATTGAAGTATTTTGCAGGCTAAATATTCACCTTGCATACCGCCGTTAATTACCAGATCATTGTTTATTCTAAGATGGTTAAATGTAAGATCTCCATTTATAGTCAAAGAATCATATTCTTGTAGCTTAAACTAGAATTACCATTTATTACTGATGGTGTTTCGGCTAAAACAGATAAATTTATACCTAAAATCACTGCTATTAAAAATTTTTTTCATTTTAAATATCTTGATGCCATGAATTACATGGTATTACTTTTTTTAATTTGTATATCATTTTACTGTAGCTTTGAAGGGGGATTTTACAATTTTACTCATAAAATCTTGCCAAGAGCTATATATTGCGGTTGAATAGAAATATCATTAAAAAGACAATTCTGGTAGCCAAGTTTTCTATAGAAACCTTCAGCATTAAGGCGTACATGAATTTTTAGCGAGTTAATTCTTTGGTGTTTTAACCACTTTTCTACTAAATACATCATTTCTCTGCCGTATCCTTCAGATTGATACTTAAAGTCTGTTGCCAGCAATCTCAAGGCGGCTTCATTAGAATTTAAAAATTCTATATGCGCAACAGATAAGGTCTGCATTCCTTTAGACAGAATAAAGTGATAATGCCCATTTGCAGCGATAGTTTGATTATAAGGATCATATTTTACGCCTATCGGGTCAAATATCTGTTCTTTTTGAATTCGGTGATAATCTTTCCATTCTAACACGTGAGTTGCGTGCACAAATCTCTTGCCCATATATCCTTCTTTTAATAAAACACTGCGTATAAAATCATCCTTACATAAAGTATAATTAGCAAAAGGCATGCCTTCTTGTTTTTCAAAAGATGATGGATCTCTTAATAGTGTTTCTTTAATTTTTGCATATTGCTGCATGCTTTTAGGATTTGCTCTTAAATGATCTCTAAAAACAATACTAAGTTCAATCTCAGGGTGCTTTTCTTCCAAAACATGTAGATTTACTTGGTTTGTGTCACGTCTTGTAAAACCAAATTTGAAAGGGATATTCCATTCCCCTCTATACGCATAGCCTGATTTTTCCAATGGTTCTATAGAATCATTACCGTTTTTTACCACGGCAATAATATCGATTTTTGGCTTAGCAGCAAGACCAACTACAGCTGTTGAACCAACATGATGCAAATTTGTGCAATTATCTCTGAGAGAATTTTTGATAATTTGGCTTTCTTCATCAAAGATCTTTGGCCAATTTGGGTTGTAGGCAACTACTTCAATATGTCTAGCCATTTCTGAACTCCACGTAGTTTAAATTATTGAAATAACTTTCTAAACCAAATTTTACTCCTGGAATCATAGGCGAAGGCAATTTGTCTATATAAAACCAATCCATAGCATCCTGCTTTAAGGGCTCTGCGTTAATTGGTTCTTGATCATAAGGTAAATCTGCTAAAAAAAACAATTCTACACCGTAATATTTATTTGCGGAGTTAAAATAATCATTTTCTACAATAAACATGGTTGTTACTAGCTTAACTTCTTTGATTTTTAAGCCAATTTCTTCCTCCGCTTCACGAATAATAGCCTCTTGCGGCGATTCACCCTTTTCAATAGAACCCGAAACACAATGCCAGTGATTTGGCCATATTTTCTTTGCAGATGAACGTCTCGTTAGCAAAAATTTATCCTCATTTTTTAAAATTAAATGGGGTACAACTAGCATAAATATGAGTTAATTTTTGTATTATTGTTAAGATAATTACATGAAAATTTATTGGCCGTCAAGAAATTTCAAAAATATTATTGAATATTTGTAGGAAAAAATCTTCACGTAAAGCCTTGTAACTACCTACTTTCTGTTGTGCCTAAAGTAGCGAGTAGTGTCACCTGCGTATTATGGTTTGAATCTCAACTTTGGGATGGGAGATAAAAAGAGGAAAATTTGAGTGTGGATAGCTTTAAGATAAAAATAATTATCCAAAAATAAAGAAAATAAAAAAGGCTTCACATAATAAGCCTGGCAACTACCTACTTTCCCGCGCCTCAGGGCGAAGTATCATCGGCGTATTAGGGTTTCACGTTCGAGTTCGGGATGGGATCGTGTGGGTCACCTAAGCTATAATCACCAAGCTTATTATATAAAGCCTTTTTAAAATATAAAAACTAATCTAAAAAGTAAAAAGTAAAAGTAATCTTACAGTCTTTAATCCATTCATTATATGAATAGTTTTAAAATTAACACTGTATACGGTTTAATTAAAAAACTATCGAGTTATTAGTACCAGTTAGCTACACACGTTACCGTGCTTCCACACCTGGCCTATCAACGTAGTGGTCTACTACGACTCTAATGGAGAGATCTAGTTTTGAGGCAGGCTTCCCACTTAGATGCTTTCAGCGGTTATCCCTTCCATACTTAGCTACCCAGCTATGCTGCTGGCGCAACAACTGGCACACCAGAGGTATGTCCACCTTGGTCCTCTCGTACTAAAGGCAGGCCCTCTCAAATCTCTAACACCCACGGCAGATAGGGACCGAACTGTCTCACGACGTTCTGAACCCAGCTCACGTACCACTTTAATCGGCGAACAGCCGAACCCTTGGGACCTTCTCCAGCC
>CANGIW010000040.1 GCA_947454145.1 Rickettsiales bacterium | reverse complement strand
CTTCCATTGTTCTAACTCTTTTTATTATTCAAGGTAGAATTTAACTTTATACCCAATTATTTACAATCTGATTCAATTATTGGTAATTTTTAGTGGTTGTAATATACCCTAAATTGCAAATCAACATATTGAAGCATTCAAACAAACCACCCCAAAATCAAATATTTCATTGAATTGTTTCTATACTCATGACCCTATTCTACCAAATCCTCTAAGCTTGTAAGCGTTATTTGCTGCAATTTCATTCATACCCCAACATTTTATTTACTTTTCTATCCTATATTTTAGTAGATTTTCAACCTCTTTGCCTCAATTACCTTGATTAGTGTGCAAAAAGCCTTGCGGGATAATATTCTAGTATATAATTTTTGATAAACTATATATTATTTGTGGTTATATAAAATGTAGAATATTTGTGGTTATATAAAATGTAGAATATTACTGCAATTAAAAAGCTGATAAATAGCTCAATTAGTCACCGAGCTATTCGAAAAAACTCTTTGAACGTCGTCGTTATCTTCAAGTAAATCTACCATTCTTTGAATTTTCTCTTCTTTTTCTTCTGATTCTATAGGGATAATATTTTGGGGTTTCCATCCTATATATGCATCAGTAGGAGCTTGAAATTTTTTTGTAACTATTTCCAATATTTTATTAAACTCTTCAATTGTTGTATATATTGTGTGGTTACATTCATTAGAAATGCAATCAATAGCTCCGGCTTCGATTGCTATTTCCATAAATTCATCTTCTGTTGCTAGTTCAGCTTCATATTCTATAAAGCAAAATTTATCAAACATAAAGCTTAATTTACCAGTTTCTTCAAGTTGGCCACCAAATTTTGTAAAAATAGATCTAACTTCAGAAGCAGTACGGTTTCTATTATTGGTTGAGGCATCAACTATAACAGCTATACCTCCTGGAAGAAAACCCTCATATCTAATATCAATATAGTTGAAATCTTCATTGTTTGAGTCTGCCTGACTTAGGGCTTTGTCTATTCTATCTTTGGGTAAATTTACGGCACGTGCAGCTATTATAGCGCTTCTTAATCTGGCATTGTGTTCGGGTTCTTTTGCCCCAGTTTTTGCCGCTGTTATAATTTCACGCACAACTCGTGTAAATAATTTTGCACGCTTTTTATCTTGAGCATTTTTACGATGTTGAATATTTTTAAATTTGGAATGTCCAGCCATATCGAAAATATAGTATATTAAATATTAAATTGTTTAAACCCTAAAGAAGAAAGTAAATTCAACGTCTCTCTCATGGGTATCCCAGCTACTGTTGAATAACAACCCATAACTTTAACAATAAATGCTTCCATTAAACCCATTATAGCATATCCGCCAGCTTTGTTTATACCCTCTTTAGATTTTATGTATAACTCTATGTCTTGTTTTGAGAATTGTTTAAATTTTACTATTGTCTCTGCAAGTATGTTTTTAGAAATTATTATATCTTTTTCTTTTTTTGTTACGCATACACCCGTAAAAACTTTATGTCTTACACCGGATAAAATATTAAGGCAAGACATAACTTCATTATCAGTTGTTGCTTTTGGTAAAATACGTCGTCCTCTTGCCACAACAGTATCGGCAGTTATGATATAACAATCATAATCTATACGTTTTATAGCTTCTTGGCATTTTTCAATAGCCAATCTAAGGGCTAATCTATTTGGCATCTCAGCCTTTAATGCACTCTCATCAATATCAGTAACTATGACATTGTTGGGTGTTATGTACATACGTTCTAATAACTTAAAACGTTCAGGCGATGCAGATGCAAGTATTATAGGTAAAGACATACTATTTTACTTAAATGTATTATTATTTATTTCTGAAAGTAATTCTTCCTTGACTTAAGTCGTAAGGCGTCATTTCAACATTAACGCTATCACCCATTAATATTCGTATTTTATTCTTTTTAATTTTTCCAGAGTTATGCGCAATAATTTCATGACCATTTTCTAGTTTGACTCTAAATTTACCTGGTAAAATCTCAGTTACAATTCCTTTAAATTCTATTAATTCTTCTTTACTCATTTATTTTGCTTTTATAAATATAATTATGTGGTTTATTCGATGATTATTGTAGCATTGTTGTAGGAATTTTACCAATCAAAAAAAAATTCTTCTAATAAGTAAAGTAAATTTTTTCAAGCTAAAACAATCTTGACTAATAAAGCAATATAAATTAGCATATGATTTTAATGTAGTAGAATTTGTATTCTTAAATAGCTTATCATAGAAATATATTTTGACATGAACTGCTGTTTAGGTTAAGATATTTTTGATCTAATTTTACTTTATAGTAATTATGTCTAAAAAATCTTTTTTTAAAAGGAATAAATAATCTTACTATAAGAAAAATTTAAATTTGTGGCGAGTGTAGCTCAGGTGGTTAGAGCGCGAGATTGTGGATCTTGAGGCCGCGGGTTCAAGTCCCGTCATTCGCCCCACCCAGCTAATTATTACTAAATATCACATATTTAGTTTTAAAAACTTTCTTGGATTTTATTTGTTAGTAAAAAGCAATTATATTAAGGGGCCTGTAACTCAGCGGTTAGAGTGTACCGCTCATAACGGTGAAGTCGCTGGTTCAAATCCAGCCAGGCCCACCACTTCTTTTCCCTTTAAAATTTTTTTATTATATTTTGCAGTTATGTTAAATCAATAAATTTGAGGTCATTAAAATTATTGATTGAATAATTAGAAGCAAATAATGCCAAAATTTGGACTATATTTAGATGATTAAATATCTGTGATGTTTCTCTTGTGAATAATGCATGAGTAGCGTAAATAAATATTTTACAGTTAGGCTTCTTAGAAATTATAGATTCTGCAGTTTTTAATATTGTGCTACCACTTACTATTATATCGTCAAATATAATGTAATGGGCTGCTTCAATAAATTCAGGTATATTTACACTTACGCTTAATACATTACGAGTTTTTTTAGCTAGCATTAAGTCTACCCCTAACTCTTTCGCCAATAATAAAGCTCTTGTGCTAGCACCTTGGTCTGGTGCAACAATCACAGTATCCTTCAGATGCATTTGTTTTTTTGTATATTCTGCAAAAACAACGTAAGGTATTATATTTTGAATTTCTATTTTAGAGTTTTCTAGTAATATATTAGAATGAATGTCCCATGTGATAATTTTTGTTACACCAGAAGCGCTAAGCATATCTAAAACATAATCACTAGCTAAACTGAAATTATATTGCTGCTTGTCTTGTCTAGCATAAGGGAAATAAGGCATTATTGCAATAATCTCTTTTGGTTGGTGGTGTAATTTTAATGAATGAGATAAAAGACATAATTTAAATAAATTATCTGATATATCGTCAAGTGAATTTATCAATAAATATATTGATTGTGGATATGTTATATCGGGTAATGTTATAAACAACTCACCATCGCTAAATCTATTAATAGGAGACTGAACAATAGTTAAATTATGTTTTTTTGCAAAATATTTAGCAAATTGAGAGAGTTTATCAGAGCAGTTTATTAACATGATCTAATAATATAAAAGTGAATAAGCTAAATAGATAAAATATTGAAAATAAAAATAGCTTAATGGCATGCTGTTCATTTGCAAAAATTTTGGCTGCATGAAATAAAAATCTTAAGCCTAATAATATTGCAGCAATAAAATAGACTATACCAAAAATACCTAAGAAATAAGGCAATAATGTAACTAAAAAAAGTAATATACTGTAAATAAATATATTTATTTTGGTATAAAGTAACCCTTTAACGTTCACCATCATGGGTATATTGCATGTAGCATAATCTTTGTGATAATGAATAGATAATGCCCAAAAATGAGGTGGAGTCCATAAAAATATAATCCAAAAAAGCAACCATGCGGTTATATGAAAGCTTCCTGTTAGCGCAAACCATGCAACTACAGGCGGTAAAGCTCCAGCTGCGCCTCCTATTACTATATTTTGTATGGTGCTACGTTTTAAAAAAACAGTATAAATAACTGCATAAAAAAAACTAGTAAAAGCAAGTAACAAAGCTGCATATATATTAGTTATCCAAAACATTATAGCAACAGATATAACACTTGTTAGTAAACCAAAAGTTAAAGCTTCGTTTGAGGATATAATACCTTTTACAGTTGAGCGTTTACTTGTGCGCTGCATTAATCCGTCTATATCTTTATCATACCACATATTTAATGCAGCAGAACCAGCAGCGGCTATAGCTATACTTGCAATAACAGCAAAATTTTGAACATAT
>CANGIW010000039.1 GCA_947454145.1 Rickettsiales bacterium | reverse complement strand
TATATATAATGCTAAATCTTTGCCAAGAGTTGTAACATCGGACTTTGAACTAGCTATTTCAGAAAAGCTTTCTTCGCGGATTTCTGTTGAACTTTTGTCGGTGTTGCTATCATCCTGAGGTTCAGATGAAATTATTGGATCATTAGGAGCGTCGGAAGGTGCTATATATAATGCTAAATCTTTGCCAAGAGTTGTAACATCGGACTTTGAACTAGCTATTTCAGAAAAGCTTTCTGCGCGGATTTCTGTTGAACTTTGGTCGGTGTTGCTATCATTCTGAGGTTCAGATGAAATTATTGGATCATTATTTTCAGGTACATGCGGTAGTGGCACATATAATTTTTCATTTTCTTCGAATACTTCACTATTTTCATTTTTTTCGATTACTTCACTATTTTTATTTTCTTCGAATACTTCACTATTTTCTTCACCATATACAATTAAGTCATTACTTTGTGAATCTATTTGGTGAGTTGGTATATTGTTGTCAAGAGTTGTTTTTTGTTCTTTGTTGGTAACATCAGACTTTGAACTAGCTATTTCAGAAAAGCTTTCTTCGCGGGTTTTTATTGAACTTTGGTCGGTGTTGCTATCATCCTGATTTTCAGATGAAATTATTGGATCACTATTTTTATTTTCTTCAATTACTTCACTATTTTTATTTTCTTCGAATACTTCACTATTTTTATTTTCTTCAATTACTTCACTATTTTTATTTTCTTCGAATACTTCACTATTTTCTTCACCATATACAATTAAGTCATTACTTTGTGAATCTATTTGGTGAGTTGGTATATCTTTGTCAAGAGTTGTAACATCGGACTTTGAACTAGCTATTTCAGAAAAGCTTTCTTCGCGGGTTTTTATTGAACTTTGGTCGGTGTTGCTATCATCCTGATTTTCAGGATGCGGTAGTGGCCCATATAATTCTTCATTATATGTTCGACCCAGCAGCCCCCTTTTAGCTTTCATCACCAATGCTTGTGCTTTGGCCTCTAATTCTGCTGCTTGTAATGTCAAACTCTTTTCTTTGTTAATGTTGCTATCGGCACAAACGTTACTACTTAAAGAGGTTAATCCCAAAATGATTGATAAAAATGTTAGATTAATTTTTTTTAAATTATTGGAAGTGTTTTTCATAAAAATAAAGTAAATAATAGATTGAATAAAATTAATTATAAAATTTTTACTAACAAATAATATGTTTGTTGTATAAAATTATATACTATCTTAAGATAAAATTAATGTCAATTAATATTAAATTAGTAATTAACTAACAGCAGCGTTAATAAAAATTAAATCAATAAGCAAAAGCAAGTTTAGGGAAAGGTAGCATTACCTATTACAATAATTTGATCAGGTTGAAGTTATTGAATTAAAATTTACTGAAAAATCTTTGCTATTGAAATTATGTCCTTAAATCAAATAACGACCCTAAGTTTAGCACAGGTGGTAAGTCAAAAGCCTCACTATTGTAAATTCAAAAAGTTGTTTAATTTTAAGGCAATTTGATCCTAAGCTAAACCGCAGTTTTGTGTTATAAGGTAATATTTATTTCTAAATAACCAGTTGTAGATATTTTATTAGCACCTATATTGTTATCTAAACCAAAAGTTATTTCATTATAACTATTTTGATTTTTTACAGATGCACCTACATTGAGATAGGGGTCTTTACGAATAGCATGTATTTCAGGTGGTACGATGGAATAATTATTAATAGATGCACCTACATTGAGATAGGGGTCTTTACGAATAGCATGTATTTCAGGTGCGATGGAATAATTATTAATGAGTAATTGTTTTGATAGGCTTGCTCCAAATAATGCGTTAAAAATATTATTAGCGGTAAATCTACTTGAAACAGAAGAATTAACCTTAAGAAACTCAGTATTATGACAAAATTCAAATCCTAAAATTGGAGTTAAGAATAAATTTTGAGTTAGTAATATATCATAGTTAGCTCTAACATCTAATATATAAGAAATTTTTGACACGTCGCCTTCGTTTGCTTTTTCTTCAGTGGCAAGCATCATACCTAAAGCACTTAATGATAACTGCTTCATTCTATATTTAGAATAAACACCGATAGCTTCGGAGATTGTATAATCATTGTCTTTAAGTGGTAGATTAGAATTTTTTATATCCACCATAACCAGTGAATCAAATAGTCCTACTGAAAAATTTGAATTAAAGTTATAATCTAATCCAGCAACAAATCCAAATATATTTCTTTTATAATCGGTAGTTGCATTTGGAACACTATATTTACCGGAAAGTCCCTGTAACCATAAACTAAATTTATTACTAACTTCATCAGAGGATCCAGCTTTAGCGGCTACAGAAGCTGCTGACTCGCCGTGATTTATTACATTAGTTACTATTGATTCTTTAGCAATTTGGTGTGTATCTATTTTTATCTTTAGGTTCTCTTTCCACTGCTTCTCGCAGCTATCTTGGTCTGTTGGCATGTGTAGCTGCTGTTCATGGGTGGAGAGTTTAGTAGCACATTCATATATTCTTGTAAACTGCTGAGAAAGTTCGTTTATTAACTCATTAATCTCATTGGATTCTTTGTCCATTTCAATATTTTCAGACTCACTATTAGACCCCTGATTCCGTTTCTTATCAATAGGCGATTTTATCTTATTTGTAATTTTGTCAGGATGGAAAACTAATTGTCTCCTCTTAAGTTCATATGAAAGCTTTTCATCAGTAATAATACCCTCATTACCAATAGTTGTCTTTAATGTAGTGAGTTCTTTTTTAACCTTTGTAATAGTTTCTGCTAATGTGTCTACGCATACGGTAGCTTTATAATCAAAAAGTTTTTTCAACGCTAGATTAAATCCAGAGCTAGGGGAATTCAAGTCATTCAACACTTTTTGCTGCTTGTCTGACATATCTCTATTTTGTTGCATAGACAAAGATATCTGTGGCTGTAGAGTAATAAACAATAATATTGATAAGAAGATGAGTCTTAGATTTAGTTGCCTAAAATAACTATGCATAAGAAATACGTGCAATATAACTTAATATTAATTTGGTATTTTGCTCGGTATGACCCATAGTATAAGCAGAACTTAAATATGAGTCAAGCACAAATCACTATAGATTATATTGAGGGACATAGATTTACTACAAAATAAACAAGAACGGAGACAAAGGTCATCGCTTATACCAAGCTAAAAAAAGACAAGGTTACTCAAGTTGTCTGGTTTTTTATTAGATAAATAAGTGATTAAGGGGTAATTATTTTAGCAAAAAATGTCAATACCGACCCATTCTTAAAAATTACGGCTGCTTCTTTCGACCTGACCGGGTTTGTCTTTATAAAATGCCCAATATTGACAAACTAAATCGTAGCTGAAAAATTTGAAAATAGCAATCACAAGCTTTTTGTTTTTGGTTTTATATAATTAAGTCAGCTAAAAAAGCTATCAATTTTTTTATTTTTACATTAGACTATAAATTATATTTTTAAATATAAGAGTTTATAAATCTAGGATATTTATCTTGATGAAATTTAAAAAATTACTAAAACTAATATTAACAATATATTGTTTAGCCATCAACTCTTTGAGCATAGCTTCTAAGCATTACTCAGCTCAAATTCATGAATATACAACACCAATATATTTATCCGATAATGCATTGTTTTTTGATGAATATGACAGGCCTTTATATTTTGCGCAATATGAAGGCAAAGCTGTTTTAATTGTTTTTTGGGCACTTTGGTGTCCGTTATGTTTACAAAAAATGGCTGATTTAGATAGCTTAAAAAAAGATTTTAAAAAATTACCACTTGAAGTGTTACCAATCTCTTCTGGGTATCGTGCTGTAGCTGATATTAAAGAATTTTATAAAGATAATAAAATCAAATATTTAAATATTTTTTATGATAACAAAAACAAACTGATGAATGCTATGGAAGTTATTGGTTTACCTAGTGCTTTTTTGGTTGATGAAGACGGTCGTATCACACATCAATTTAAAGGTGTTGTAGACTGGAATGATGATGAAATTAGAGACATCATTTTATCAACAATACCCGGAAAACCTGCAAGACCCAAAAATAGTAATAAACAAACAATAGGAATATCAGAGTAATTATTAACAATATACTATTTATTAAAATGAAAAACGTAGCTACAGATGCATTAAGTAACAAAATTGCAATGAATTCCAAAATTACCCAAATACTTAGTTTTATAGCAGATATTTTCAATATTGGCAGGGTTGTTGTGTCTGTAGTAAATTTATATGGTGTTCTAGGTAAAGTGGGTATAAAAGGGGGGTTGAATTTAGATGCGCTTAATAAACAGCTTGAAGATGCATTCAAACCAAAAAATTTAGCAGCAGTTTGTTTATGCATAAATTCACCAGGTGGGTCACCAGTTCAATCTGAATTAATTGCTGCACGAATCATTCAATTATCCCAAAAAAATCAAGTTCCAGTATATGCGTTTGTAGAAGACATGGCTGCTTCTGGTGGGTATTGGCTTGCTTGTGCTGCAGATGAGATATATGCCAGCAAAAGCTCCATAATAGGCAGCATTGGTGTTGTATCTGCTAGTTTTGGTTTTGTTGATACTATGAATAAATTAGGTGTTGAAAGAAGAGTTTATACTCAAGGGCAAAATAAAATGGTGCTTGATCCTTTTCAGCCTACAAAAAGTGAAGATGTAAAAATCATAGGGAATTTACAAAAACAGGTGCATCAACATTTTATAGATCACGTAAAAAAACGTCGTAAAAATAGACTCACACAAAGCGACGATTTATTATTCAATGGTGAATTTTGGTCTGGCTTAACTGCAAAAGATTTTGGTTTAATAGACGGTATAGAAAATCTATATGAATTTATTGATAAAAAATATGGTAGCAAGGTAAAAATTAATATAATAGGCGTTAAAGAGCCATGGTTAAAGAAAAAATTGGGTATTTCTTTAGCAGCAGAAGATTACGTAAATTCTTTGGAAGAAAGAATAGAACAAAAAATTTTAACGGATAGATTTAGACTGATGTAGTTTTATTGAATTTATAGCAATTTTTATATTGACAACATCTTAGAAAGCTCTATTATTTTAAGAGGATAAATCTTGAATGTTATTTATAGTCTATCCACAGTTGCTTGTAAAAATTAAATGCCGGATTAGCTCAGTGGTAGAGCAACCGCCTTGTAAGCGGTAGGTCGTTAGTTCAAGTCTAACATTCGGCACCAGTAAAATAAAACAACTCTAGAATTATATACCCTAGAGTAATTTAAAATACTGTCTAGTTTTTTTTATAATTCTTTTTCATTACCAGAATTATCTAAATTATTTCCACTCAATTCAATATGTGCTTCTAAATTTTCGTTTTTTGTTTCAAATACACTATTAAATGAATTCCAAACATCCATACTTGTATCCACTAAATATTTAGTCTTCAAATGTGTTAAAGCAGCACTTGGAATACAAATTGATGGTATATATAAAAGCTTTTGGCCAACATTATCTAATGTGGTTGCATATTTATAACATAGAGTTAAAGATGTAGTGGTTGTAGCAAAAGCAACGCTGGTTGATAATTTGTTGCTGTCTGGATGTTGTTGGCTATTATGATAATTTATTGATCCAATTGTAGCTCCGCCTAGAAAAGCCTGGATAGTAGGACCTTGTAAAGCTAAGGATAAAGCTACATCTGT
>CANGIW010000038.1 GCA_947454145.1 Rickettsiales bacterium | reverse complement strand
TTGGTGGAGTTTATTCTATTTCAGATAGGTTTCAAGCGAAATTTGGTGTGAGTTGGTCTGCATACGGAACGCTCCCATCTATAAATGAACTAACAATAACTAAAGACGGAAAAGCCGATACAAGTCATGGTCTTTTAGCTAATTTGGTGGAGAGAAAAGCTGCAAGTTTAAGCAGCCCATCAATTAATGTAAGCTTATTTGGCATGCAAGAGCTTAGCTTATACCTAGCAATGTCTCTAGCTCTTTAAAGTTAGATGTTTTCTCTTTTTCTACCTAAATATTACATTTTAGCTTTATTAAACAGGGTAAAAAAATTATTCGTTGAATTTGTTGCTATTTCTTCGAGTTGAATATTATGAAGTTCTGCAAGTTTTTTTGCAATGTGTACAACATAAGCTGGCTGATTACTTTTTCCCCTAAATGGTTGAGGTGCTAAGTAAGGAGAATCTGTCTCTATAAGAATTCTATTTAATGGAATTTTAGTTGCTGTTGATTGTAAAATTTTGGCATTATTGAAAGTGACTATGCCAGAAAAAGAAATATACAGTCCTAGATCTAAAACAGCTTTTGCAAAATCTTGACTTCCTGTAAAACAATGTATAACAGCTTTAAAGCTTTTTTTTATCATTTCTAACTTTAGAATATTTACTATATCTTCTTCAGCATCTCTTGCGTGAATAATTACCGGAAGACCTGTTTCTTGCGATGCAGTTATATGAGCCGTAAAATTATCAATTTGCTGCTGTTTTGGTGTGGTATTTTGATAAAAATCAAGACCAGTCTCACCAAAACTAATTACTTTTGAATTTTTTGAATAATCTATTAATTTTGCTGCTAATGAATCTATAGATAGCTCGTTAAAATTTTCATTTGGATGAATTCCAACCGAAGTAAAGACATTATGATATTTTTCAGCAATAGCAATCAATTCTTTGGCGTCATCTAATCTTGTACAAATAGTTTGTAGATATTGCACATTATTATTTTTGGCATTAGCAATAACATTATCTATATCATCGTCAAGGGGCTTTAAATTCAGATGACAATGAGAGTCAACAAATACCATATTTCTATTTTTTAGTAGTTGTTTTAGATATTGTACTTTTAGCTTTATAAGATTTGGTTGTTGCAATTTTTGTTTTCACAACTTTTTCTTTAGCTTTACTAGCTGTTTTAGTTTTAGCTTTAACAAGTACATTTTTAGCCTTAATTTCAGTTTTTTCTGTAACTGGAGTTTTGGCCAATTTAGCTCTAACAAGCTCTATAGCTCTTTCAGAGCTTAAACAAAAAGGTTCTTCTTTTCCTATACTAACAGAATTACTACCACATTTTAGGTAAATACCAAATCTGCCTGATGCTAACAATATTTCTTGATCTGTATCTGGCAATATCGCTAATTTTTTTGGCAAAGACAACAATAAAGCTGCTCTTTCCATATTCAAATTATCTACTTTATAAGTAGCGGGTAAAGATACTCTTTTAGCATCTGCATTAGCTTCTCCTAGCTGCAAATAGAAGCCATATTGTCCTTTTCTTAGATAAACATTTTTATCATCAATCGTTCCAAGCAATAGATTATCTTGATCAGCACCAGACATATTTTCATCATCATTATTAGCGCTTAATTTTCTAGAATAATTACAATTTGGATATTCGGAACAAGCAATAAATGGTCCAAATTTACCAAATCTTAAATTTAGCCTACCTTTTTCGCATTTTTTACATAATCTAGGATCAACATTATTAGAAGAGCTTTTGAATAAATATACTTCAAGATCTTTATCTAAGGTATCAATGATATCAATAATTTTATATTGTTTTACGTGATTCACATTTTCGTTAAAACCACTCCAAAAATCTCTAAGCAAGTCTTTCCACTCTAATTTTCCTGAAGATACGATATCTAGCTCATTTTCTAATTTAGCTGTAAAGTCATATTCAAGATATTTGGCAAAATAATGCTGCAAGAAAGCCGTAACAATACGACCATGATCTTCAGAAATAAAACGCTTTTTCTCAATCCTAACGTAGTTTCTGTCCTGTAACACTGATATTATAGAGGAATAAGTTGAGGGTCTGCCTATACCTAACTCTTCTAATTTTTTTATTAAACTTGCCTCAGTGTATCTTGGCGCTGGTTCGGTAAAATGTTGCTTTGGTAGAACTTCAGTTTTTTCTAAATTTTGACCTTCCTCTAATTTAGGTAATTTTGTTTCCTTTTCTTCTTCCTCTCCTTCATCCTTACCTTCACTATATATTTTATAAAAACCATCAAATTTTATAGTATGTCCAGTAGCGCGAGCGATAAATTGATTATTATGCGATTTTATATCTACGCTTACCATGTCTAGAATAGCTTGCTCCATTTGGCTAGCAATAGTTCTTTGCCAAATTATTGTATATAGTTTTAATAGGTCATTATCAAGCTTTCCGTATAAATCTTGAGGTTTTAAGTTTATATCAGTTGGCCTGATAGCTTCATGAGCTTCTTGAGCATTTTTTGTTTTTGTCTTATATATTCTTGGTAACGAAGGTAAATAATTATCTCCAAAATTTTTTGTTATGGCGTTTCTTATAAAAACCAAAGCTTCGTCAGATATACTCACTCCATCAGTACGCATATAAGTTATTAAACCCTTTGTTTCTCCATCAATATCAATACCTTCGTATAGTTTTTGAGCTATTTGCATTATTCTTTTTGTGGAGAAGCCTAATTTTTTTACACCCTCTTGCTGCAATGAAGATGTAGTAAATGGAGCAGGTGGGTTACGTCTTTGTTCTTTTTTCTCAACGGCTAATACAGAAAAATCTTGAGAATTAATCTCTTCAGACCATTTATTAGCTATATCTACATTAGGTATATCAAATTTATCTAATTTTTTATTGTCAATCGAAATTAATTTGGCTTCGATTTTATTTTTATTATCCGTTATAAAATATATAGTGATATCCCAATATTCCTTGTTGATAAATTTTTCAATTTCATATTCTCTTTCGCAAATAAGTTTAAGAGCTACGGATTGAACTCTTCCTGCAGATCTACATCCTGGAATTTTAGTCCATAATATAGGAGAAATACTAAAACCAACCAAATAATCTAAAGCTTGACGAGCTTGTTGCGCTGCAACAAGATTTAAATCAATTTCACGAGGATTTTTTAGAGCAATATCCAAAGATTTTTTAGTAATTTCATTAAATGTAATTCTATTAAGATTCAGAGGCTTATTAGATTTAATATTTTCTTTCAATATCTCAGCTACGTGCCAAGATATAGCCTCACCTTCTCTATCGGGATCGGTAGCTAACAATATTTCATTAGAGGTTTTTGCTGCTTTAATAAGCTCTTGAACATGTTTATGCGCTTTGTCTACTATTTCATAAGTTACTGCAAAATCATTTTCAGTATCTACTGAACCTTTTTTTGAGGGTAGGGCTCTTACATGTCCAAAACAAGCAATAACCTTATAATCTTGCCCTAAATATTTGTTTATGGTTTTAGCCTTAGTAGGCGATTCCACTATAACTAATTTCATAAAAGTACTAATTTCTAGAAAAATGGATTAGATTTATTTACAATTAGCATATTCTAATGCTAGGTCATTTGTAAAGTAAAGCTATTTTATTATTTGGATATCGAATAATTTTACCAGCTAGTTCGAATTCTAATATTATAACATTTATAATTACGACACTTATTTCAGAATATTTAGCAATACTTATTATATCTGTTGGCGTGTTTGATAATGCAGAATATACTTTTTTTCTGTCTTGAGATGAAATTTTGTTAAAATTAAAATCTTCTGGTAGAATAAAAATATTTTTTGAATTATCTTCAAATTCATTTTGCTGATATTGCAATTTTGGTAAATTATTAATTATATCACTTGCAGATTCTACTATAGCAGCTCCAGATTTAATTAATTTATTAGTGCCAGAAGATCTTGGATCAAGTGGAAAACCAGGCATTGCCATAACTTCTCTACCTTGTTCTAAAGCAAATTTTGCAGTAATAAGAGAACCAGATTGTAGCCCAGCTTCAATAACAACTACCACTGAGCTAAGACCAGAGATAATTCTATTGCGTTGAGGAAAATGCTGAGCAAGTGGTGCTGTTTTGTAGGGCAATTCCGCTATAATTAAACCCTGCTTCGCAATTTTTGCATATAATTCTTTATTTTCCGGTGGATATATATTCCCAATACCACCAGCAATTACAGCTATAGTGTTAGGTAATGATGCCCAATGCGCTTGTGTATCTATACCCCTTGCTAAACCAGAGCTAATTACTAAACCATTTGCACTTAATTCTTGAACTATCTTTTTAGTAAAAGCCAGCCCATTTGCGGATGCATTTCTTGCTCCAACAAGAGCTACAGAGGTCATATTTAATAATCTTTTATCCCCAACGCATGTGAGAATTGGTGGTGGATCATAGATATTTAAGAGCATCTTAGAATAGCTAGAGTTGTTGTAACTTATTAAAAATGCACCATTGGCTTTTACGGTATATAATTCTTTTTCGGCTAATTCTTTAGAACATATGTTTATTGCTTTATTTTTACCGCCACGCAAAGAGAATTCGGCAATATTTTCTAATGCTACTTTAGCAGACCCAAAAAAGTTAATTAGTTCATAAAATAACTTACTACTAACATTTTCACTACGGACTAATTGTAATATGTCTAATATGGTATCTTCACTTTTTTGAGGTACGTCATTTAATTTTTTCACAACAAATAAATCCCGAATATATCTAAATTATATAAATTTATTGCGTATTACAATATTATATAATATTACGCTATTAATCAATGTATCATACATTATTGAAAAAAGTATAAGAATTTTATTTTTAGGTTATATAAGTTATTTTAAAGACTATATTTGATAAAATCGTAACTTATTGTAGCTATGTAGATAGTTTTTTATTTTTAATGTATAATGTTAATTATCAAGATATTTATGGATTATTATGGAAGATGAAGAGGAATTAGAGATAATAGACTCGATAGAGTTAAATGATGATGAAGTATTAAAAGATAATGAAATTGTTGCTCTTCCAGCTTTAGCTGCTCAAGAAACACCATCTTTTAGCGAACATACATTACAATCGTATTTGCGTAAAGTAAATAACATTCCGTCTCTTACAAAAGAAGAAGAATTTATGCTTGCTTGCAAATATTTGGAAAATGAAGATCTTGAAGCAGCGCACAGATTAATCACTAGCCATTTAAAATTAGTTGTCAAAATTGCTTTGTCTTATAGACATTATCACATGCCGTTGATAGAGATAATATCCGAAGGAAATATGGGTTTGATGCGAGCAGTAAAAAAATATGATCCGCATTTAGGGTTTAGACTGTCTACATATGCTATGTGGTGGATTAAAGCTACAATTCAAGAATATATTTTAAAATCTTGGTCTTTAGTAAAAATTGGTACAACAACAAATCAAAAAAAACTGTTTTTTAGTCTTAAAAAGATTAAACGTCAATTAGAGTCTTTAAATTCTAGAGAAACTTCCTATGAAGATTATGAGCAAATATCTAAAGATCTGGGTGTTAGCGTTAAAGAAGTTCAAGAAATAGATCAGCGTTTAAGTAATTTTGATATTTCTTTAAATCAACCGGCATCTCATGATGAGCAAAGCGATGAAATGATAAATTTCATCCCAGAAAATCGACCTTCAGTTGAAGTGATAGTGGCCGGAGAAGAAGATTTAGCCATAAAGAAAAAGCTAATGAAGGAAGCTATGGAACAATTATCTTATAGAGAGATAGAAATTATTCAAGCTCGTCGCCTACAAGAAGAACCCGAAACTTTGGATGTGCTCAGTAAGAAATTGGATATTTCCAAAGAACGTGTGCGTCAGATAGAAAATAAAGCTATTAGCAAAATGCAGGAATATGTGCTAAAAAAAATGAAAGATATTTTTGGAGATTCAGAGGGTAATTAAAGGGCTAAATTTTTGTATATAATTTGTGATACAATTGTTATGCACAACGCACGCGTTTCCTAAGCCCCTAAAACTAAAGAACAAAAGAGCTTATACAATCTCATTCTGCTGTAGGTTTATTTTCTTACCCCACTTATTCTACAGATTTCAATCCTATTGAAAAATTCTGGTCTAATATGAAATATTGAATTAACAATAATACTCATTCGTTTGAGAAATTATACTATACTATTGAATAGTTTTTAAAATATTTACATAAAAATAAATTACTATAGTTGCATTTTAAGATTTTATTTTAAGTTGTATAAAGGAATGTCATATGGTTGGCTACAGCTCTCAATACAAAATTAAAATTGCAATTTTAATAAAATTATAATATAATATAAGTATTATATGGTTAGTAAGTAGTTTTATACCTATTTACTAACTACTTACCTACCCAACTACCTACATAATGAAAAAATATCTTATACTTTTACCCATAATTTGCATCGTTTATATAGTAATTTTGGTTATTAAAAAATCAGATACAGCTATAAATAC
>CANGIW010000037.1 GCA_947454145.1 Rickettsiales bacterium | reverse complement strand
CCATTACAAATATATTGCACAAAACTTTTAAGGATAAATTTCCCTGTAATTTTATTATGTACTTTATCTATTATATATGTTTTTCCTAATTACGCTAATGCATTTGCATCTATTAAATTCATTATTTTCCATACTTCCATTTTTCTAACTCTTTTTATTATTCAAGGTAGAATTTAAATTTATATCCAATTATTTACAATCTGATTCAATTATAGGTAACTTTTAGTGGTTACAATATACCCTAAATTGTAAATCAACATATTGAAGCATTCAAACAAACCACCCCAAAATCAAATATTTCATTGAATTGTCTCTATACTCATGACCCTATTCTACCAAATCCTCTAATCTTGCAAGCGTTATTTACTGCAATTTCATTCATACCCCCCCCAACATTTTATTTACTTTTCTATCCTATATTTTAGTAGATTTTTAACCTCTTTGCCTCAATTACCTTGATTATTGTGCAACAGATCCATAGAGCATCAATTAAAGAAAGGCTTAATAAATTTATATCTATTACTTTTAGCCACGCCAAAAAACATAGGCTATTTTAGTTTGAATTACGCATCTTTATAGAAGAAGATGAAATTATTTCTCTTTAGGGAATAAGACAAATAATTTTGTTTTAGTTAAAATAAAATACTATACCTAATTCAAACCTAAAGCACTATATTGGATTCAATAGATTTTTTTACATTACTCTATGTCAAGTTAGTGTAATCTAGAGTAATGTAGAATTTTTATGATTTTTTATCTAAAACAACCATAAATTCATTCCATTCCCTTTTGGTCATACCGCTATTTTCAAAACTAACATCCTCTCCATTTAACATTTTTTTTAATATATTAATTGCAGAACGAGAAAAATGCACAGATTCCAGTTGATACTCTTCGAATGCATCGAAAGTAAAAGGTACCCATTTTTTTATTATGTCTAGCATCACTTGAGCATAAACTCTAATTTCATATTGTGCATGAGCGTCAGATCTTAGACGTACAAAATGTAATAAATTATGTAAGTTAATTTTCCAATACCATTCTGTATAATAATTTAGAGTAAGATTCATTCTTGCCAACTCCCTAGCTATTCCGTAACCATTCTCGTCAACAACCATTCCATCTTCGTTTTCATTCATTAATTCAACGTAGTGATTATAGCATTGCAATGAGTCGCTTTTTAATATTCCTAGAACTTTATCCACATATTCTTCTGGTAGATTATTATCTGCTCTTCCCTGTTTATTTACGCTAGATTGAGAAGAAAGTTGCTGTTTTTCTGGTAAATAAAATTCATTACCTAAAATAGAATATCTAGCAGAATACTCATTTACACTTGATGTTCTGTGCCTAATCCATTGACGAGCAACAAAAATTGGTAATTTTACATGAAATTTAATATCGCACATTTCAAATGGAGTTGTATGCTTGTGCCGCATAAGATAATTTATTAAACCTCTATCTTGGTTTGTTTGTTTTGTACCCTTACCATAAGATACCCTAGCAGCCTGAACTATAGATGCATCAGTACCCATATAATCTATTACACGAATAAAGCCGTGATCTAAAACTTTTATAGGTTCATATAATATTTTTTCTAGTTCTGGTGCAACAACTCGACGAGTTAAGGTTTCTTCTTCTGTAAAATCAACATTTTCTTTCTGTTTCATACATTAACTATATAATATTTTTTATTAAGCAACGTAAGTTTTGTTAACATTATAGTAATAAAAATTTAATCTTATTATCTCAGTTTCTTGGTATATATTCATATAATGAATATATTATTATAAACTCTGCGACATAATAACATGCCATTTTTCTATTTTATCATGATCTTCGTATTTTAAAGGTAATGAAAGAAAAACAGAGCCATATTTAAAGCTTATACCTATACTAGCACTTACTCTTATATTAGAATCATTACCAACTATTTCGGCCTTACTACTGTCTATATATTTTGTTTCAATTTCCTTTTGATAACCCCAAAGTGTTCCAGCTTCTAGAAGAAGATGAGCTTTAAATCCATATTCTTTTACTATATCCATTTGAACTAATTTATCCAAAGGAGCATAAACATCTGTTTTAAATTTTATAAAATTTTGACCACCAATACCAATACTTTCATTTTTGTTCTTTTCCTTTTGTGTTGAACCCCCCCCATCTTTATTTTGTTTTCTAGGGCCCATACCAGCTTCAGCGAAGCCAAGAAAAGCATGTTCTTCTATATTAAAATAATCTTGAGGCGCCAGAGTATCATTACCCCAAGGTCTTATAAAAGAAGCATCTCCAGAAATTTTTAAAGCTACAAAATCTTCAACAATAGGGTAATAATAATTAAGGTTAATTGATCCTTTGATGAATTTTTGACCCACAAAAACACCAGTAAAATCAGTGGTAATTGAACCTTTAAATCCTTTTGGGGCATTTGATATTGGATCCAAAGCATTACAGGTTAGTCTACCAATTAGAGATGAATAATATGTATCTTCTACTTTGGTCTTTTTATTGTAACTATTGTTAGCTAAAGCATATTCAACATCCCATCCAAAATTTGATGTAAAATTACCCGCTACATCTAAAGACCCACTATTTGAAATAGCATCATTACCATCTATCAACTCTTGGTACAGGCTATGCGTCTTGGTGAAGTTAGAGGTTTTATAAGATCTCCTAAATTTAATTCCTGAGGTAAGATTTTTACCTAAAAAATAGGGGTCAACAAAACCTAAAGAAGTTGTAAGAATTTTATCGGTATTGATCGAAGCCGAAATATAAGCATTTTTACCACTACCAAATAAATTTATCTCCTGATAACTTAAATTTACCCCCAAAGCCTTTCCCGAAGAACTTGCTTTTAAATTGATAGAAGTAGTAGATTTTTCTTGAACCTTTATATATAAATCATAAATTTTACTATTATTAGCCTTAATAGAAGGGTTTATTATAATGTTACCAAAATAATTGGTACTTAAAAGATTTTTATATGCAATACCAATTACACTTTCTTTAAATACTTCTCCTTCTTGAGCCTTTATTATTTTTCTAATTATATTACTTTCAGTTTTATTATTACCAGTTATGTTAATATTCCCTATGAAGTAATTTTCAGCATTTTCAATTTTGAAAATAACATTTACAAGCTTTTTTTTATTATCCTTTTTATTAATAATTTTTATATTAATTTCACTAAAACCTTTGTCTATTAATTGTGTAGTAATAGTATTAGATATAAGCTCTAATTGAGTAGCATTGTAAACTGCACCATATTTAATTTCTTGGCAATAATATTTTAATGACTCTAATTCTATACGCTCTATATCGCTTTCAATATCTACATTACCAAAGTGATATTTATCCCCTTCTTCTAGAGTATAAAATATATCAAAATATTGCTGATCTTTGCTTAATTCAACAGAAATAGCTTTAACTTTACAATCAGCAAAACCTCTTTGATTATAGTATCTCTCTAACAACTCTCTATCAACATCTAAAAAATTAGGATCATATACATTATATCTATCAAAAAATTTATACCATTTAGTTTCTTTTGTAAGAATAGCGGATTTTAATTCCCTATCATTAAACTCCACATTTCCAGAAAAATGAATATTCTGTACTGTATTTTTTGGCCCTTCGAATATTGTAAATATTAACTTAACGGTGTTATTACGCGAAGGTTTAATAACATGCGTTATATTAACATTATAAAAACCATTGCTATGGTAAATTTCTTTTATATTTTGTATATCTTCAAAAATTTTACTATCATTAACAGCCCTACCTTTAGCCGTAGTTTCAAGTTGATCTATATTTTGCCCTTTGTTGGTTGAAATTATTTTTAATAGTTCTTTAGTAGGCACTAATTTGTTTCCGACAAATTCTATAGCGCCAATTAAAGAACTCTCCTTTACTGATACAACCAGTATATCTTTATTTAAGTTAATAGTAACCTTGCTAAATAAAGATTTAGCATAAAGTTTCTTGATCAAATCTGAAATTCTTTCCTCTTCTACATCTTCTCCTATTTTTATATTTAATGCTTTCAATATCACATTGTTTTCTATACGTTGATTTCCTTCTATCTTGATTGAAGTTATCTTAGTAGCAAAGATGTAATTCACATTAACAACAAAGGTTAACAGAAGCAGTATTACTATTTGTAGTCTAAATTGTATTTTTTGTATCATAAACTCTATTCAAATATTTAACGAGTATAACCTAAATTGATGTTGCAATCCTAGCATAATCAAAGATAAAAAACCAACATTTTTGCTGCCTAAAAATTAAAATTAGCTATAAAAAATTTTTTCATAGCTGATATCTTGTAATTAAGATAGAATATACTACTCAAACTCTAGTAAGATTTGACCGCTATCAACGCAATCACTTTCTTTAACATTAACCCTAGCTACAACTGCATCAAACTCAGCCAAAATTATATTCTCCATCTTCATCGCTAAAAGGGTAACCAATTCACTGCCTTTTGAAACAGAATCCCCCTCTTTAACTTTAACTGATTTTACCTGTCCTGAAATAGGCGCCAAAAGTTCATCAGTATTATTAATGCTCAAAGGTTTTTTTGCCACTATAGCTTCTAATTCTGACATTCTTGGCGAACGCACAAAAGTTTTTACACTAACACCACTATAGGTAAGCTTATATCCACTTGTAACATATTCAAGTTTAATATTTACTATTTTTCCATTAACTACAGCGGTAAAAATTTTATCTCCCACATTCCAGCTTGAATTTACTAAAATACGATTAATCCCCTGCCTTATTTTATATCCATTTTCTATTGGCCTTATGATTACTGGGAAAAATTTATCCTCAATATTCACAACCCAACGAGTACCTATTTTCATAGTATTTTGCCCCTTCACAGAACCATCATCTATTGTCGCTTCTCTGATATGTTCTTTTAAGAAAATATATACCGCTGCTGCTAAAAAAACTAATGTAGTATCAGACCTAAGATCTGTTCCAACAAAACCTTTAGAATATTCTTCCTGTATAAAATTTGTCGATATATTGCCCTCAACAAATTTACTATGATGCATTAATGCTTCTAAAAAACTTATATTATGAGCTACACCACTTATAATATAACGACTAAGAGCATTTTGCATTGTAGTAATTGCATCAAGACGAGTTGGACCCCAAGTAATAATTTTAGAAATCATAGAATCATAGAACATACTGATTTCAGAACCACCACTAACACCACTATCTATTCTTACATTTTCACTTGTAGTGGGCTCGATATATTCACGAATTCTTCCACTTGAAGGCAAGAATCCACGTGATGGATCTTCAGAATAAACCCTACATTCTATCGACCAACCATTAAGTTTTATATCTTCCTGTTTAAATTCTAGCTTACCTCCAGCAGCAATTTTTACCATTTCTTTAACGATATCTATGCCCGTAATATACTCAGTGACAGTATGTTCAACTTGTAACCTAGTATTCATCTCTAGGAAATAAAAATTTTTGTTTTGATCGAAAATAAATTCAACAGTTCCAGCTGAATAATAGCCTACTTTTTTTACTAGTGCCCTAACCTGCTCATACATTTTTTGGCGTAAATCTTCATCTATAATTACACTGGGCGCCTCTTCTATAACTTTCTGGTGATATCTTTGCAATGAACATTCTCGCTCCCCTAAACACACCACATTACCGTATTTATCAGCTAATACCTGTACTTCTATATGCCTAGGATTTTCTATTAATTTTTCTATAAAAACCCTGCCGTCACTGAAGCTATTAGTTGCCTCCAATTTAGCTGAGAAAAAAGCATCCTTCATTTGTTCATCTTCATAGACTGTACGCATACCTCTTCCACCACCACCAGCAGCAGCTTTTACTATAACAGGAAAACCTATAGATCTAGCTATTTCTAAAGCTTCTTTTTCAGAATTAATAACCCCTACATATCCAGGGACAGTGTTAACACCAGATTCTATTGCGATTTTTTTTGCTTCGATTTTATCACCCATAACTTTAATTGCATAAGAACTAGGACCTATAAGGTGAACCCCTTCTTTTTCTAAAGCCAATGCAAATTTAGCATTTTCGGATAAGAAACCATATCCCGGATGAACAGCACTAACACCACTAGCCCTGATTACATTTGTTATATTTTGGATATTTAGATAGCTAGATATAGCTGGGGAATTTCCTACATAATAAGCCTCATCTGCATATTTAACATGCAATGAGTCTGTATCAGCCTCGGAATATATTGCAACAGTTTTTATTCCCATTGCTTTTAATGTGCGCATTATTCTAAGAGCTATTTCGCCGCGATTAGCTACTAGAACTTTATCAAAACCGTAATTACTCATATTTAACTTTTAATTTCACATAACTAAATACCATTAACTTTCCATCTAAAGTAAAAATTTTAAGGCATTATGAACAATATTTTTATTTAAACTTTTATTTAAACGATTTATATGAACTGGTGGGCGATAGAGGGCTCGAACCTCCGACCTCTACGATGTCAACGTAACGCTCTAACCAACTGAGCTAATCGCCCCTAAAAATACACGTTTATTTTGTATGCATACCTAAGAACTAGAATATACAAAATGTAACAAACTAGTAATTTTAATATCTTGTATTGCTAAGCTTATTGCTTTTACAACCCCTAAACAGAACAATTAGATTTTACCATTTATTCCTTCATTGTAAAGAATAAAATACCATTATTACTAAACCTAAATAACTTTTTAAAATAATGTTATTGATGTTATTGTAAAAAGATGTTTTTACAGATATAATCCATAAGTAGTCTTATTTTTAACTAGATTAACTCATATATGTCTAAATTCAACAATTTCTTATTGATGTTAATTAGCTTTTTTATAGCTTCCTCATCTTACGCCTATAAAGATCCCTCTTCAATTTTAAGTCTTGGTGATCGTATAATTGTAGGTGTTTTTGGAGTTTCTCCCCTTGATACAGAAATCAAACAAGCCAAACAATTATTAAAAGAACGTAAGATAAGAGGTATTTTGTTATTTAGAGAAAATATAATAAGTCCTCGTCAACTAAAATACCTTATTGCTTTTTTAAAAGATGGAACTAGAAAAGATATAATAATAGCTATTGATCAAGAGGGTGGCAAAGTGATGCGTTTAAACCCGCAAAATGGCTTTGATCTACCAATGAAAGCAGCAGCTGATTATACCAGTGCAGAAGAAGTT
>CANGIW010000036.1 GCA_947454145.1 Rickettsiales bacterium | reverse complement strand
TACATGAATTTCAGAAGAAATATTTACTTTACGCAATTTAAAATTATCTATTAGTAAATTTAATCCTACTAATAAATTATGCGAGGTGCCTGAATTAATTTTAGCAAGTCGATCAGAAAAATTATCCACTAAATCACAATTTTTATTTAGTCTATATCCTACATTCGTTATTAATTCAACTGTTTTAGCTATTCTTAATTTATACTTAAACTTAGTATCAGCAAAATAACCCCATGAATTTTCAGATTCTTCAATTTTAGAAATTATTCTACTTCCACCAAAGACTGTTGATAAAGATATATCTGAGGTAAACAGAAAATCAGCGTAAATACCGCCTATAATATTTTCATTATTTTCTGTTTTGCTTCCGTTATAAACGGTAAAATTATTTAGACTTAAAAATCCACCAACAAGCAAATTTTTATCGATGTTGAAATCTATTCCACCAATAATAGCATCGCTGCTTGAAGTAATATCAATATCATCTTGTATAAAATAATCTCGCCCTATTAATATTTGCCCCCATAAATTTGTAAACTTATCTTCATTAGAGCCTGCACTAACAGCTGTTAAATGATTATTAGGTCGAATATTATTGTGTACTATATTTATAGCTTTATTATGCATAAATCTGAACGCATCCTCTTTAACAGAACTATAAGTAAAAAGTTGTGTTACATATTCGTCTAGACCACTTTGTTTTTCAGTTTTTTCTACAAAATCTTTAGCAAAAGCTCCATCTTCTTGCATTATATCAAATAATGCTTGAGATAAATTTTTTGTAAGTAGTTCATCTGATTGAATCAAATCTAGAGTACTAAATGACACTCTTTTTTCTACGTCTTCAATTTTTATATCCTGCAGCATAACTGTTGGCATTATTTCATCATACAAAGCAAGAGTTTGATAATGATTAATGCCATTGAAATATACGAAAATTAATGGTTTATCTGCAATTTTTTTATAAACAAGCAATTGATAATAATTATCTCCAACTTGTTTCGAAAAATATGCATAGCTTACATTTTTCTTCTCTAATAACAACATTATATTTGGGGCATAATATGGTGTATTTAGAGTACCATCTTTAAAACTTTGAGCATAAATCAGAGGATCATCATTTTGAATTTTATTTGTTTTTGCCTCATCTTTTAAGAAGTCTTTAAACTCTTCATAAATGTTAGGAACAATAACGTATTGATCTTCAGCATTAATACCCATACTCAATTGAGTTTTTTTATCATAATCATCTAAACTATTTATTTTTTTATCATAATCATCTAAAATATTTATTTTTTTGTCTTCAGCTATCATTTGATAATCTTGCGCCAAAAGTTTGCGTAGCTCTCTGTGGTTAAAATAATTTATCTCAATAGCTGGATCTTTATTATATTGATTTAATTTTAGGCCTTTTACTATTGAATGAAAAAAGCAGTCACCTCCTCCACCAGCCTCTATTATCTTGAAAGCATTAGAATTGAACTTTATAGATTTATTTACTAATCGACTAGTATCAGATTTATTTACTAATCGACTAGTATCATATACTAATTCATTGTTTGATGTCTCTAAAATATTTGTAAGATATAGGTTATAAATATAAAATTTTATATCTAAATCCTCGAAAGCTTTGAAATTATTATGTTGTTGGTTAAACAGACTTGAAAGATCTTCATGTTTAAAATTGTAATTAATTGCTAAGGAACTTGTTGCGCAAAAAATGTTAATCATAATAATTTTTACATATTGAATTACTATGTAATATAATTTTTTGTAAATAAATTTAACGGGATTAAGATTCACGGGATTATGTATTATATGCATTACTAATTACTACATAATTATATTATCAGGGTTGAAAATTGTCAATCTATACAACTAAAGAGGCTGTTTTTCTACCTCTTTGGTTAAGTTTACAATATTTACCTAATTAAAAACATAATTTACATCAGGTGGTTTTTGTGTATAATACTTATAGTAAAAAAATATTAAAAATAATTGGATAATTAATGTCTATAGTCCAAATTAAATCAGAAAATCAAGGTAAGATAGTGGTTGCTATGTCAGGCGGTGTAGATAGCTCTACGGTTGCAGCAATGCTTAGCCAAGAAAGCAATGATATAATCGGCATTACGCTGCAGTTATACGATCATGGAGCTGTTATTAACAAAAAAGGGGCATGCTGTGCAGGCCAAGATATATATGATGCATCTATGGTGGCAGCAAAATTAAATATCCCCCATTATGTACTTGATTACGAATCTAGGTTTAAACAAAGCGTTATCGATGATTTTGTGGATAGTTATCTAAAAGGAGAAACCCCACTTCCCTGCGTTAAATGCAACCAATCTGTAAAATTTAATGATTTAATAAATTTTGCTAAGGATTTAGGAGCTAAAAAGCTTGTTACTGGACATTACGTGCAAAAAATATATACCGATCAAGGCGCAGAAATGCATAAGGGATTGGATCCAAAAAAAGATCAAAGCTATTTTTTATTTGCTACCACTAAAGAACAGCTTGAATTTTTAGATTTTCCATTAGGGAAATTTTCAAAAGAAGAAACGCGTCAATATGCTAGAAAGTTTGGACTTATAAATTCGGATAAAGCGGATAGTCAAGATATTTGTTTTGTTCCAAATGGATCTTATGCTAACTTAATTAAAAAATTAAGACCAGACTCTATCAAAACTGGTGCAATTATGCATGTAGATGGCTATGTTTTGGGAGAGCATGATGGTATTATAAATTATACCATAGGTCAACGTAAAGGACTTGGGGTAAGCTTTTATGAAGCGTTATACGTCATCAAGCTTGATCCCGAAAATAATATAGTTTACGTAGGACCAGAATCTGCCCTGGAAGTATCAACTTTTAAAATCAAGAATATAAACTGGCTCGATCATACCCCCCCCGTTGATGGTTTAGAAGTGACAGTCAAGATTCGTTCTACACACAGTGGTGCTGAGGCTAGAATCTATACTATTGACAATGATAGTATTTTTGTTAAACTACTAGGTTTAGAGAGAGCAGTCACTCCTGGGCAAGCATGCGTAATATATAAAGATACCAGGGTTTTAGGTGGTGGCTGGATAACTAAAGAATAAAATCAACCGATTATTAATTTTAACAATAACTCAAGGGAATCATGAATCTTTTTCGTAGAAAGACTATAGAATCTGTTAGAGAAGTTTCTAATTCTAGTGGACTTAGTAAAACTCTTACAGCATTTGACTTAATACTTATAGGACTAGGTGCTATAATAGGTACTGGTGTTTTTGTATTCACTGGTGCAATTGCTGCTAAACACTCTGGTCCAGCTGTTATGCTTTCATATACAATAGCCGGGAGTATATGTATTTTAGTAGCGCTTGCTTATAGCGAACTTGCTGTTATGTTACCTACTTCTGGTAGTATATACACCTATTGCTATGTAGCTTTTGGTGAGATATTTGCTTGGATAATGCTTGCGATTTTATTATTGGAGCTTACGTTTGGAGCAGCAACGGTTGCAGCTGGTTGGGCTGGATATGTTTTACCTATTTTGCAAGGTGCTGGTCTTAATATGCCCGAAGAATTTACTAAAGTTCCCGCAGAAGGTGGGGTTGTTAATCTTCTTGCAATTTTTATAATAGGATTTGTTACTTTAATAGTGTATTTAGGAACTAAAGACAGCAAAAAACTTAATGCTGCACTTGTATTCATAAAATTAGGAGCTATTGTAGCATTCGTTATTGCCGCACTCCCAAATTTTAAACACCACAACTGGGATAATTTTATGCCGTTTGGATTTGGTGAAGTTTTAACTGGATCCTCTATATTATTTTTTGCATTTAATGGTTTTACTATAATACCTACAGCTGCTGAAGAGTGTAAGAATCCTACCAGGGACATTACAATAGGCATCATAGGAGCTCTTGTTTTAACAACTTTAGTATATGTACTAATAGGAGGCTTGTTGACTGGTATTGCTCCTTATTCAATTTTATCGGGTGAAAGAGCTTTAGCCGATGCACTCAAATTAAATAACAGCAACGTTGGCGCTGCCATTGTATCAATAGGTGGTATATGCGGTATGACTACAGTGCTTATGATGAATATATACGGTACTTCAAGAATTGTTTACTCTATTGCTCGTGATGGACTTTTGCCAAAAGCTTTTGCCAAGTTACATCCAAAAACTGATGTCCCATACATATCATTATTTTCTGTGGCAATTTTAGCTGCGGCTTTAACAGGATTTTTTCCTTATAAGCAACTTGGTCAATTAACAAGTATGGGAGCCTTATTGGATTATATTATCGTAACTATTATTGTAGTAATGTTTAGAATTACTTTACCTCATGTAGAACGTAAGTTTAAATGCCCTATTTTATTTATTGTAGCTCCTATATCTATAATATCTTGTGCATTTTTATTATCTAAACAATTGTTTGACGATAATTATATGTTAACTTTAGAAGCAAAATATTTGTTGGGATGGATATTTTTGATTTTTGTATTATATTTTCCTATTAGCTTCTTTAAAAGTAAAAGTACAAATCTATAGAACCATCATAAAAATTACATAACTCTTTTTGAAAAAATTATCGCTATATTTTCAAAGAGAGTTAAAGTAAAAATTACATATATAGTAGCAAGTCTTTAAAGGAATACGTTAAAATCGCTAATTTTATTGGTTCTCTTAAATAAAGTCTATATCGACCCCTTGATTAATAATTAATTAGAATAAATTTACTCTATTACTATATTGTCAATTGCTAGAATTTACCGTCTTTAATAATTATTCAAAACAGCTCTTTTTTATTTTGATATCCTTAATTTTGTAAAACATCCCTAATAACTTTATGCAAAATGCTCCCAGATTGTATATTTTGTAGCTCTCCATCGGTATAAACTTCCAATTTTAATTTTATTTCGATATTTTTATCCTCATCTATTATTTTACATATCACATAAGCGTTGGAAGGAATAATAACTTGAGGTAGGATTATGCTAACTATTTCTTTTCCTGTTAAATGTAGATTATTTCTATTTTGACCGTTACAAAATGTTAGTGGTAAAATACCCATACCAACAAGATTAGATCTATGGATACGTTCAAAGCTTTCAGCAATTACGGCTTTTACTCCTAATAATTTTGGCCCCTTTGCCGCCCAATCTCTTGATGAACCTGTTCCATATTCACTACCAGCTATAATAACACTAGGAATATCGTTTTTTATGTAATCCATAGCAGCTTCGAAAATGCTCGTTTTGGTTCCACTTAAATGATTGATTGTATTATTGCCTTCTATTCCTGAACAAAGCTCATTTTTAATCCTTTTATTTGCAAAAGTACCTCTCATCATAACTTCATGATTACCTCTTCTAGAACCATATGAATTAAAGTCTTTTTCACTCACCCCTTGAGCTAATAAATATTTTGTGGCAACACTGTCTTTTGCTATATTACCAGCTGGTGATATATGGTCCGTAGTAATCGAATCTCCAAAAATTGCAAGAATTCTGCCGTTTATTACATCAAATTTATTATTATAAAGTTGGCGTATTTTAAAATAAGGTGGTTGTTTTATGTAAGTACTATCTTTTATCCATTGATAAGTATTGCTTGCTGCAACATTGGTATTTTGCCAATTATCATCACCCTTAAATACATCAGCGTATTTGTTAATAAACATCTCTGTCTTTAAATATTTTTTTATATACTCATATATTTCTTGATGTGACGGCCAAATATCTTGTAAAAATACGTCATTACCATTTTTATCCTTAGCTAACGCATCTTTAGTTATATCAATATTAACAGTTCCCGCTATCGCATATGCTACTACCAAAGGTGGAGAGGCAAGATAATTAGCCTTTACCAATTGATGCACTCTGGCTTCAAAATTTCTATTGCCCGATAAAACAGCTGCTACAACTAATTTGCGCGATGATATTTCATGTTCTATTTCACTCTTTAAAGGCCCAGAATTACCTATACATGTTGTACAACCATAACCTACTATGTTAAAGCCCAAACTGTCTAAATATTCCTGCAATCCACCTATCTTCAAATATTCGCTAACCACCTGAGAGCCTGGTGCTAGAGAAGTCTTAACCCAAGGCTTAACTGTTAAACCTAGTTGCCAAGCTTTTTTTGCTAAAAGACCAGCAGCTATCATAACTTCAGGGTTTGATGTATTAGTGCAACTTGTGATAGCTGCAATTGCTATGTCAGCATTTTCAATTTTGTGATTTGAATGTTTGTTGTGCAGATCGATGTTTTCAAAATTATTTTTAAAATTTGCAATAACATCATTTAGTAACACCCGATCCTGTGGTCTTTTAGGACCAGCAATACAAGCCTCTACTTTATTTAAATCTAACTCTATCACATCAGTATATTGAACCTGTGAGCTGTTATTATAAAATAAATATTGTGTTTTATTATATTTCTCAACAAGCTCGACAAGTTCATCAGAACGTCCTGAAAAAGATAAATATTCTAATGTATTTTCATCAACAGGGAAAAATCCACATGTAGCACCATATTCTGGACTCATATTTGCTATAGTAGCTCTATCAGCAACAGTTAAATGACTAATGGCTTCGCCGAAATATTCTACAAATTTACCTACTACTCCGTATTTACGTAACATCTCAGTAATAGTTAATACCAAGTCTGTAGCAGTAACACCTTCTTTTAGCTTACCGGTAATTTTTACACCAATAACATCAGGTATCAACATAGAAAGCTCTTGTCCTAACATTGCAGCTTCTGCTTCTATCCCCCCTACTCCCCAACCTAAAACCCCTAAACCGTTTATCATGGTAGTGTGGCTATCAGTTCCTACTAAACTATCTGGATATAAATAGTTAGTACCAAATAGTTCTCCCTCCCAAACAACTTTAGCTAAATATTCAAGATTAACTTGGTGGCAAATACCAGTAGTTGGTGGCACAATCGTAAAATTATTGAAGCTTTTTTGCCCCCAATTTAAAAATTGATATCTTTCATAATTACGTTTAAATTCTATATCAGTATTGAATTTTAAAGACTGATTATTACCGTAATAGTCGACTTGAATAGAATGATCTATTACTAAATCTACCGGTATTAAAGGATTAATTGCAAGAGGATCACCTCCAGCTTCAGACACAGCATCTCGCATTGCTGCTAAATCTACTATAGCTGGTACACCAGTGAAATCTTGCATTAACACTCTAGCTGGCATAAAACTTACCTCACCTCGATCATAACTTTTGTCCATCCATTTTTGAAAAGCTTCAACAGTTTTGGTTATATCTTTATTGCGACTTAAGTTATATCTGAGATCATTTTCCAATAATATTCTCAAGCTATAGGGGAGATCTTGTAAGGGGAATTTATATTTTTTAGCAAAATTAGTAAGAGATAATATTGTATATATC
>CANGIW010000035.1 GCA_947454145.1 Rickettsiales bacterium | reverse complement strand
GTTCGGCTGGACCACACACAGGTGTTGCATGGCTGTCGTCAGCTCGTGTCGTGAGATGTTGGGTTAAGTCCCGCAACGAGCGCAACCCTCATCCTTAGTTGCCATCAGGTTATGCTGGGAACTTTAAGGAAACTGCCGGTTATAAGCCGGAGGAAGGTGGGGACGAGGTCAAGTCATCATGGCCCTTACAAGTTGGGCTACACGCGTGCTACAATGGTATCTACAACGGGAAGCAATACGGTGACGTGGAGCAAATCCTAAAAAGATATCTCAGTCCGGATTGCACTCTGCAACTCGAGTGCATGAAGTCGGAATCGCTAGTAATCGCGGATCAGCATGCCGCGGTGAATACGTTCCCGGGTCTTGTACACACTGCCCGTCACGCCATGGGAGTTGGTTTTACCTGAAGCTAGTGAGCTAACGAAAGAGGCAGCTAACCACGGTAAAATTAGCGACTGGGGTGAAGTCGTAACAAGGTAGCCGTAGGGGAACCTGCGGCTGGATTACCTCCTTTAAAGACAAGTCTCGCCGCTATTATCTTTAACTGATTATGTATTTTACTTTTTTATTTTTCTTATCATCATTTACATAAAAACAAACTAACACTACAATATATTTTAGAAGATTTTTCACTTCTGTGCTTCAATTCTTGATATTGTAACAGGTTCACTTTAGATTTCTCCTACTAGTGCTTTTTCTCTAAAATTCTTACTATACGATGCTGACATTTTATTTATACCTTTATTACCCCCCATATAAACTTCATTGTAAATCACTATAGTATTATCTTTTCTAGTTGGGATTGTGTGTGATTATTGTAACAGGTTCACTTTGCATCGTAATTATGATTACCGAATTGTTGTATTAGATTAAAGAATAAGAAAATTTTTTAGGATCAAATATTTCTATATCTTTGAAAATTCAAAAGGTTGCACTATAAAAATATTATACACACATTGGAGTTTGAAAGAAAGAGTAAAGATACATCGTGGCCTTATTGGGCCATAGAGCTCGCGATAAGGGTGGGGATAAAAGCAGCATAAGCACACAGAGAGATGGGGCGTAATCTTAGCCCATTCGGCTATTTCTTCGGCTATTTCTTTGGATGGATAAAAGCAGCATAAGCACAGAGAGATGGGGCGTAATCTTAGTCCATTCGGCTATTTCTTAGGCTATTTTGGATAAAAGCAGCATAAGCACACAGAGAGATGGTGCGTAATCTTAGCCCATTCGGCTATTTCTTCGGCTATTTCTTATATCCGGATAAAAGCAGCATAAGCACACAGAGAGATGGTGTGTAATCTTAGCCCATTCGGCTATTTCTTTGGATGGATAAAAGCACAGCATAAGCACACAGAGATGGAGGGGGGCGTAATCTTAGTCCATTCGGCTATTTCTTCGGCTATTTCTTTGGATGGATAAAAGCAGCATAAGCACAGAGATGGGGGAGGGGGGCGTATACCCATACTCCCCTACAATTTTTTTAATACAAGGAAAAGAGTGGCGTTATAAATAGAAAAAACAGCATATTCGAGGATTCTTTTTAATCTCCAGGAAAGGGCCCGTACGCCTTTTTTTAAGCAGTATTCCAAAGAATCCGAACCCGGGGGGGGGGTGAATAGTGAAAATGGTTGCGTTTTAGCCCCCCTGAAATGCCTCATTTTTATTGGCGCAATATCATCATGTTCAATAAGGCCATGTTTTATTATTAAACTGGTTGCGATGGCTAAAATTGCGAGTACTTTTGCAAATCTTTCTGTATTGGTTATATAACTTTTTTCAATATCAAAACCAGCAGTTTTTAAGTATTTAAAAAGTCTTTCAATTGCCCAATGAAACCGATATAAAGCAAAAATATTTACATTAATATCAGCATTTGCTATAACAACCATTAGTTCATTTTTACTATTTTTATAAGCAGCAAATTTCACTGAATAACCCCATAAAATTCCAGCGCTTTCAACATATTCTCAACGCTTTAAATAGTTGAAACTTTTATCTGCGGCTACTGTAAGCAAGCTGTTTGCAAATCTAATCCGCATATCTTTTCTCAAAGGGATAGAAAATGGAATATGATTTTTGCACAAAAAGCTTAACCACTTACGGTTCATAAACTCGCGGTCAGCTAGTAAATATTTGATTTTATTTGCGCTAAAATTGTTGATGAACCTGTTCAATATTTCTTCCATTATTAGTTGACTACAACCCCAGCCATGATTAAGACTATACCAGTAAATTGGTATCAACACCTTGCCAACTACTATTACTAAAAATAAAATATTAATGTCTGTTTTGTACCAAAAGTTCGAGAGGTGCAGGAGTTAAACTCAGAGGAATTTTAATATCTTGTAAAAATCTAAAAACAGTAACAATTCCTAGCAGAAAAGTCCTATGCGCTTTTTGCTCGCGTTAAAGGGCTCCCCTCTGGAATAATAGTTAACTCACATAGAATCCATAATAATAGAATACTCAAGCAATCCTAAAGCGTCCTCGCTGCAGCAATCCAGGGCAACCGAATCTTCATGCGCATACTCAACTAATAGTTGAGCGCGTGGAAATTGGGGGGTAGATTGGTGGCAGCGAATTGTAGGGTAGTATGGCTTGAATTAGTCTTGAGAATTAACACAAAGGAACTTATTTTTGGTAGCGAGAGAGGGACTCGAACCCCCGACCCGCGGAGTATGATTCCGCTGCTCTAACCAGCTGAGCTACCTCGCCAAAAGCATAATATAAATAAATTTAATGATTTTTAAGAATATAAAAAACAATAGCTGTATATATAAATAATCTATATATACTATATAGATAGATAATTAAAAGCTAGAATAAAATTAACAATGTTAGCTAATTAACCTTTAAATCTGTATTCTTGGTTTAATTTATGCAAACTAAATATAATTTAGTATTTTTTATTTTTAGGATATCGATAAAATTTTTTGAACATTTTATAATAAGTTGTAAAAAAATAAAATAAAGTCAGTAAAAATGTTTAGTTGTAATAATACTCAAGAGTAAATCTAAAATTTTTAGTTTTACTCTTCAGATAAAAAATCAATTTATTTCAACTCAATTTTTGCGCCTATTCCTTCAAACTTAGCCTTTAAAGATTCTGCTTCAGCTTTAGAAACAGCTTCCTTTAAAGTTTTAGGTGTGCTTTCAACTAAAGCTTTAGCTTCGGCTAAGCCAAGAGCAGTAATAGCACGAACTTCTTTAATGATATTAATTTTACTAGCTGCATCAAAACCAGTTAAAATAACATTGAATTCTGTTTGCTCTTCAACTACAGCAGCTACAGCAGCTACAGTGGCTACAGCAGCTACAGGAGCAGAGGCGGAAACACCCCATTTTTCTTCTAATAATTTTACTAAGTCTGCAGCTTCTAAAACTGTTAAACTAGACAAAGTTTCAATAATGTTATCCATATTAATATTTTTAGCCATAAGAAATTCTCCTGATATTTAAAATTTTAATTTTATTATTTTTTAACTATTCACCTTATTCATTTTTTTCACTTTTAGCCTTTATAACCCTAACTAAAGCACCTGGAGTAGCGGAAACAACTCTTACTAAATTCAAAGCAGGAGCTTGTATCAATCCAACTAAAGTAGCCCTTAGAGAAGACAAAGAAGGTAATGCTGAAAGTTTAGCTACTTCTGCAGTACTTAAAATAGCTTTATCTAAAACTCCACCAACTAACTTTAAGTGTTGGTTAGTTTTGGAAAAGTCTATCATAGTCTTAGCCAAATTTACAGGGTCGGAAGAACTGTAAGCTATCCCTACAGGACCAGACTTCATGCCTTCACTAATAGCTATGTTAGCACCAGTGGCGGCAATGTAAGACAAAGTATTTTTAACTATTGTAAATTTTGCTTTACTTTCTTTCAATTTAGATCTTAAAACTCTAAGTTGTTCAGAAGTAAGACCATGATAATGCGCAAAAATGACATAATCATTGTTATTGTAGATATTTTGCAAACGCTGCACAACATCTTTTTTTTGAACATTTGGCACTTTTTATTCTCCTAATTTTTAAAATTACAGATTTAGATCAGATAATAATACTCTTAAAGCTGGCCCCATAGTAGAGCTTAAATATACATCTTTTATATAAGCTCCCTTTGAACCTTGAGGTTTAGCTTTAACTACTTCATTCATGATGGCTTTTACATTTTTTTTAAGCTTATCTAAACCAAATGAAAGTTTTCCAATACCAGCGTGTACTATAGCAGCTTTGTCTATTCTAAAACTAACCTGACCAGCTTTTGCTCTAGCAATAGCCCCTTCTAAATCATTTGTAACTGTACCAGTTTTAGCGCTAGGCATAAGACCTTTAGGGCCAAGTATTTTAGCTACTTGCGCTAAAGCTGGAACCATATCAGGAGAAGTTATACAAACATCAAAATCAATTTTACCAGATTTAATTGCATCTATAATATCAGAAGATCCTACTATATCAGCGCCAGCATTTTTAGCTAAAGAAATTTTATCATCTTTACAAACTACTGCTATTCTAGTTAATTTACCAGTACCAGCTGGTAAAACTGTAACACCTCGTACAACTTGATCTGATTGTTTAGGATCTACACCTAACTTTACAACTATATCAAGAGTTTGATCAAATTTAGTGTAAGAGTTAGCTATCAAAAAATTTAAGGCATCAGATAATTTATAATCTACACCTGATGTAATTTTCTGTCTAACTGAATGAAGGTTTTTCCCACCTACAATTCTTGGCTTCAAATTTGTTACCATAAACCTATATATTTTTAAATAAATCTTAATCTACTACTTCTAAACCAATAGATCTAGCAGTACCTATAACAGTCTTCAGGGCAGAAGCTGAAGAATCGGTATTCATGTCAACCATTTTGACATTTGCTATTTCTTGACATTGTTGCTTTGTTATAGTAGCAACGGCAGCTTCGCGTTTTGTTAAACTAGAACCCTTTACAATTTTACTCACTTTTTTAACATAGTAAGAAACAGGTGGAAGTTTTTTTATAAATGTAAAACTTTTATCACTGTAAGCTGTTATTACAACAGGCACAGGTGTTCCAGCCTCCATATCTTGAGTTGAAGCATTAAATTCCTTACAAAACATAGGAATATTTAATCCTCTTTGCCCTAAAGCGGGACCTATTGGTGGTGAAGGGTTAGCTTTACCAGCCGGTATCTCTAGTTTGATATAACCTATAATAGTTTTAGCCATAAAAAATTTTTAAAAAATAAAAGTAACATTAATGAATTAGCCGTGATTTTTAAACATTTAAACCACGATAAACTATAAATTTCCATATAAATTAGATACGCAAAAAGTAATCTACGTAAATTTTTTGAAAACAAGTAACAGTAAAACTAAAGACCTAATATATTCAGAAATTTTATCGGTAAAATAAAATCCTAACAGGTTTTTTGATAAAATTATAGTATAGTATATTTCTAATCTCAAGCTTTTTTTACACTATCTCTATAAAAAAATAAGAAAAGTGCAAAAGACAATCACTGAATAATTATTTCTTTTTCACTTGAGAAAAGTTAACTTCTATAGAAGTATCCCTACCAAATATTTTTACAAAAACTGTAAGCTTTTCTTTTTGCTCATCTATTTCTTCTACATTACCGGTAAAAAAAGCAAAAGGGCCTTCGGTAATTTCAACGCTTTCACCTCTTGTAAATTCTATATTACGACCTATTTTTTGCGCTGCTTCTTCTAATTGATTGAAGGTGTTTTTTACTTCTTGTTCGCTTATAGCTTTAGGGTTTTTACCGTCACCTAAAAAATTAAGAACCTTTGGTATAGCTCTAACAAGTTGCCACGATTGATCATTCATTACTATGCGTAAAAATATATATCCCGGCATAGTTTTTTTCTCTACTAATATCTTCTTCCCCTTCTTCATTTCAGGTACTTCTATCGATGGAATTAGTATTTGCTCAAAAAAATGAGATATTTCTTTTTTACGAGCTTGTTCAACAATAGTTTCTTTCACTCTTTTTTCCGAACCAGGAGCAACCTGGATTATATACCAATTATAATTTGTATCCATTTTATAGGCCAATTATTAATTAAAATTTTAAGATAAATTGTATAATTTTGTAAGCACAAAAATCAACAAGTAAACAAAACAGACTAACTATTACTACTGAAATAACAACAAGTAGCATAGAAGATGTTAGCTCATTTTTAGACGGCCAAGAAATTTTTTGCACCTCAGCTCTAACTTCTCTATAAAATTTATTTATTTTGCCGAAACACAACATAACATTCTCAATTATTAATAAAATGATTTTAGCGCAGGAGCAGCAGGAATTGAACCCGCAACCCCCGGTTTTGGAGACCGGTGCTCTACCAATTGAGCTATACTCCTAATTTGATATTTATAATTTTAAATCCCGTAGTTATCTAAAAAAATAATACACAAATATATACACTGTACTATTTATAACACGACTTTAGTGTTGTTGCAAAGAACATTCTTCAATATTCTGAATATTATTAGCACTTGTTATTTTATAAATCTTGCAAAAGATTACTTATTGCTTCTTCTTTGTCATAACTTCTATCGTAAATTAACCTAATTTCTGGAGAATATTTTAATTTTACAATCTTACAAACTAGCATTCTAATAATTTTTACATTATCAAATAAAGCTTCTGTTATTTCTTTTTCATTTTTCTTATTCATGCCAAACGAAGGTATAAAATAACAAAAAGCAATTCTTAAATCCCCAGACATTTCAACGTTCGTTACGGTAATAGAGGAATCAACAAGCCTTATATCTAAACTTTGAGCTTTAAGTTTTAAAACCTCAGATAAAGCCCCTTTGATTTCTTGGGCTATTTGCTGACGTTTAGTGTTTTTAATTTTATGATCTCGCAACATCTTAAATTTAATTTTAATTTGTACAAATAGAGTTAATAAAGAACTTTGTATAGCATCAATCTATTCGTATTTGTAGTTCATACCTTACATATTATTTATAATTTTGTCAATTTGACATATATATTAATATAGCAAATTTAGATTTAGAGTTTCTTTAAATAGCTACCGGATAATTAATTATGCGTTGGCAATCGTAATCACGCCAACTTTATTCGCGCCATTTTTTTTTAATAAAGATGCGCATAAATTAACTGTACTTCCTGTAGTAATAACGTCATCAACTAACAAAATATTTTTTTCTTTAATAAAATCAATATTACCTATAGCAAAACTATCATTTAAATTTTTTAAGCGTTCTTTTTTTGGTAAAGAGCTTTGCGATTTAGTTATTCTGCTTTTTGTCAAAACATCATTTAAAATAACTTTATCACTTAAATAGGATAATTCTTTGGCTAGTACTTGAGCTTGATTATATCCACGCCAAATTCGTTTTAATTTATGCATTGGTACAGCTATTATAGCGTCAAAGCTTTTTATCCAACATGCATAGCGAAAAATAATTAACTTTGCAAAAACTTTTGCAAGCCAAGGAGAATTGTAATATTTGAATTGATGAATTAACTTTTGACTATTTGGTGTAAATTTCATCAACGACCTAGATTCGTTATATATTGGAGGGTTTGCAATACATTTGGCGCAAATGTTTTGTAAATCCGAGATATCTACGGTAAATTCTTGGCAGCAAACTTTACATATAGCATCACCAATAAACCCTAAAGTAGGCCAGCATTTTTCACAAAAATAACCTTCAATTTGCAGAGATTTGTTACATATTAAACAGCAATTGGGTAATAAATATCTATGCAAAAGGTTTAATAATGGGAAAATCATTTTTAGTGCAGAAAAAAGGATGGGTTTTTAAAAAAATGAACAAAATTCAAAGCCTATTATGGCTGAGGTGGCTGGGATCGAACCAGCGAATGACGATATCAAAAACCGTTGCCTTACCGCTTGGCTACACCTCAATTATCTTAAATTTCATTCTTATTATTAACTAAAAACACAGGCTGTGTCAACCTATATTTTTCAAAAAGCGAATCAAATAAAATTCTAAAATTAACTAATAATTAACTACTACCTCCCTAAGATTATATTACTAGTGCCTAAAACAACTTTTAATTTAAAAATATTTTGGAGAGGAAAAGATGCAAAAAATTGATAATCTAAACTTAACATGGAAATTTCTTTTATTTTTCATTGCAACAGCTATAATTTTTATTTCAACTAACGAAATTTTAGCCGATACTACTAGTAACAGTACTACTTATGGTAGTTATTCCGACC
>CANGIW010000034.1 GCA_947454145.1 Rickettsiales bacterium | reverse complement strand
ATCATGTTTTTTGGATCAAAGTTTAAATTTGTTTTTGCACCAAATGATAAAAAAGCCCAAGATGTATCTGTATTCGCGCTGATTGTGAATGCAGGAACTTGTACCTCTTTGATATTTACGAAATTTATAAAATTTGAAAATCTTGTTTCTACATGCAATTCTTTAAGTTTAAAACCCCACCCTATATTTAAATTTAATAAGGGAGAAAAAGATGCCTCGTTCTCATATTTTCTCAGAGTGGTTCTCTCAATATCATTATAAGATAATTCTACAAGAAAATTACGATTTGCACCTATAGATATTTTATTACCTAAAAATATACGGTTTTCCCACCAAAATAGTTGATCCTCATGAGGAGTAACATGAGCTACATTATCAGCATCTCGATACATGCTGTTAAGTTTAGTTGTTATATCCATAATAAAACCCAAACTCCCACCTAAATAAAAATTATTATTAAGTTTGAATTTAATAGATGCATTGAAGCTATTCTTAAAATTGTTACAACGATACATAATTTTTTGCAGAACATAATTATTTCTTTCATTATAATCATTATTATTTTCATACTCTTCGTAAGTAGCCTCTTTGTCGTGATCTTGCTTAAATTTTTTCTGAAAATCAGGGTAGGGGGTATATAAAATCATGTTAGAATTATACCAACTAACCCCCCAAGACATATGTTCTCTTAAATCAGTAAATTCTACAAAAAAACCTAAGCCTATGGGGCTTAATATTGCAGCTGTAGAAAATTTTCTACCTTGAAAATTTTGATCCACTCCCACAAGCGCGCTATTGACCAACAAATCTCTTTCAGCTATTACATTGGCACCGGCAGAAAAAGAGAATATTGATATTGCAAAACTCGTGCAAGCTAAAGAAAAAAGAGTTTTATGTAATTTTTTTATTATTTTATTCATAATGCATAAATTTTAATATAGTGATTTAAATAAAAAAAATGAATTGGTAATATACAAAAAATCAACTTCTTTATTTTTAATAAATTAAGTTTGGCGAAGTAATTTTACAATAAATACAAGTTAAAAACAATAACAAACTAAAGCTTAACAGTAGCTTGAACAAAACCCATTATGTTTTTTGCTTCAAAGTTTAAATTTGTTTTTGCACCAAATGATAAAAAAGCCCAAAATGTATCTGTCGTGCTGATTGTGAATGCAGGAGTTCCTATATAGTACTTGTCAGTGTGCTCTTCCACACTAATAAAATCTGACAATCTTGTCTCTACATTAAAGCCTTCAATTTTAAAATCCAACCCTATATTTAAATTGAATAACAGAAAGTTTTTCGTTGAGTTATCTAAACGCCCAAAAGATAATTCTGTAAATAAGTTAGTATTTTCAGCTATAGATATTTTATTAGCACAAAATATAAGAGTTTGTTTTCCATAGATTGAGTTTTTAAACAGCCTTCCTATCAATGTACAAGTATCCTGCGCACGAGAATTATTGGCATCATCTTCATATTTGATTAATGTATAATTATCTACCATAAGACCAAAGGTTGCGCCTAGATAAAAATTGTTTGTAAAGTTGAATTTAATATATGGAGATAATGCAAGTTTGTCGTTATTAGAGACAGGGGGTGTTTTTTCTTGGTGTACATAATATAGAAAAGCTCCTATATTTATATCTTTGCCTAAATTATGAAGATTAGTTAAAGCGTCAAACTGTACAAAAAAACCGGGTTTTGTTTCACCTGATAATATTGCAGCAGCAGAAAGATTTACCCTATTTAAAATGTGATCGCTGCTAACAAATGAGCTGTTGAGTAGTAAATCTCTTTCAGCCATTACATTGGCGCCGGCAGAAAAAGAGAATATTGATATTGCAAAACTCGTGCAAGCTAAAGAAAAAAGAGTTTTATGTAATTTTTTTATTATTTTATTCATAATTCACAAATTTTAATATAGTGATTTAAATAAAAAAAATGAATTGGTAATATACAAAAAATCAACTTCTTTAGTTTTAATAAATTAGGTTTCACGAAGTAATTTTACAATAAATACAAGTTAAAAACAATAACAAACTAAAGCTTAACAGTAGCTTGAACAAAACCCATCATGTTTTTTGGATCAAAGTTTAAATTTGTTTTTGCACCAAATGATAAAAAAGCCCAAGATGTATCTGTATTCGCGCTGATTGTGAATGCAGGAACTTGTACCTCTTTGATATTTACGAAATTTATAAAATTTGAAAATCTTGTATTTAAATTAAATTCTGCAATTTTAAAATCCCACCCTATATTTAAATTTAATAATTTAAATGAATAATAAGCATAAATAGGAGTGCTAACACCATAATAAGATAATTCTACAATAAAATTCCTATCTTTACCTATAGATATTTGATTACATAAAAATATGTTATATTTTCCTCCCCTCAGATAAGAAGTTTTCTTTGGTGCAACACCATGGAAATTATTAGTAGTGCATAGAATTTCATGTGTATTATCTACAATAAATCCTATCCCGCCACCTAAATAAAAATTGTTTATAAGTTTGAATTTAATGGACGTATCAAGGTTCATCTTGTAATTATCGGTGGTGGGACCATCAATTATACGATTGGAATAAAAATGAAACCCCAAAGAAGACATATTTTCTTTTAAATAATCTAATCCTGCAAAAACACCAAGCCCTTGGTTGCTTAATATTGCCGCTGTAGAAAATTTTTTACCCAGAAAATTTTGATCCACTCCGGCAAGCGCGCTATTGACCAACAAATCTCTTTCAGCAATTACATTGGCGCCGGCAGAAAAAGAGAATATTGATATTGCAAAACTCGTGCAAGCTAAAGAAAAAAGAGTTTTATGTAATTTTTTTATTATTTTATGCATAATTCATAAATTTTAATATAGTGATTTAAATAAACTAATAAAAAGTAATACTTATTTAAGTAATTATCAAATGCAATAATAGTACAACAAAATCTATCAAAAAGCAAGCATCACTTAACTAATAATAGCTAAGTGATTAATTGGTATACTTAGGCTTTAGTTTTAATGTACTTTATAGAATAGTTATACAGATTTTATACGCAATCTAGGGTTGTAAAATAGATCCTATTAGCATAACATAATAATAGTATAACTTAGTATAGTAACAATAATTAGTTACTCTAGTTAGACTTACGATTATTTGATGTACTAAATTTTGCAATATTCTCATATAAAACTAGCTTAAATCTTTGATTAACTAAAAAATGACTTTTAGTATTTAGCAACTAAAAATTGAAGGGAATGTTTTATGAAAAAATATCATACTGCTTATAAAAGTCATGTTGTTGATCCATACAAGGAAGAAGATAAAATCATACAACAAAATAGTGATAATACTAGTAATACAAGCGCAAAATTCTTTAAATATAAATTTTATAATAACTCTTTACAATGTTTAACGGAAAATTGTATTGATCATACACCAAATTTTTCATCTGCTCAAAAAAGTGATGAATGTAAATTTTCGCCACTAGATATATCAAATAATAATAGTTCAATTGTAAAAATACCCATAGCTGAAAATGGATTTGCTAACAATATAAATACACCAGAAAAAGATTGCGTAACAAAAAATAATCTAACTATAAATTTGTCTATAAAATGCCATTCAAATGAAAAAGCTATAAATTTTTCCTTTAATGTTATATTTGATTCAAAAAATGAAAAGATTTTGCCTTCTAATAATGATGGGGTATTAGTTGAGAAAGATCATAAAATTGCAAGTATTGAATTTTCAATAGAAAGTAATTCTAGTAATTCTTTGCAAACAAATTATCAAATAGGTAATACTCCATCCGAAATATTTATAGCTGGTAACGATACATTGACTGAAGGTACAAATATTGGAAATGATATAAATTAGTATATAAATTAATTATAGGGGTTAATGTTAACAGCTATATCTTTCTTTAACTTAGCCCTGGATAGCCAGTTAGTAATATATTTTTGTATATTAAACGAACGACTTGCAAAAATAATAAATTTATAGCGATATTTGTTATTTATACGCAGAATTTGTTCTGGTGCAGGGCCTAAGACTCGAACTTTAGACAAAAATTCTATATTTTTACCCAAAATTTTACATAGACTTAAAGCTTTCTCATTTGAATTAGCCGATATATTAACTGAAGCCATATTATAAAATGGTGGCATATCATTTTCTAAACGTAATTTTAGCTCTTGTTTTATAAATTCTTCATAATCATTATTTTGCAACATTTTCATTAAGTTGCTATTTGGATAGTATGTTTGAAGGAAAACTTTTCCTAAAAATTTTTCTCTTCCGGCTCGTCCAGCAACTTGGTGAAGCAGTTGAAAAGTTCGTTCCGCAGCTTTTAAATCACCATTATTAAAACCACTATCTGAATCAATAACGCCTACTAAAGATATAGAAGGAAAATGCAAACCTTTGGCTATAATTTGGGTGCCGATTATTATATTAAATTCGTGATTAGTGATTTTATCTAATAAATTTTTACCGTCTGATGGGTCTTTGGTTTCATTTCTACTTAACACACATAATGAGGAGTGAGGAAAAATTTTTGCTATTTCTTCAGCGATTCTTTCAATACCAGGACCGCATGGAGCAAAACTATCTTTGTTATTACATTCTGGACAATTTGAAGGTTTTACAATCGAATAACCACAGTGGTGACAAATTAATTTATCAATATTTTTATGATATACAAGCCAAGTGCTGCAATTGGCGCAACAAAATCTAAAATCACAATTAGTGCACAGCAGCATAGGCGCGTAGCCTTTGCGATTTAAAAATAACAATATCTGTTGATTTTGAGCCAATGCTGACGATATTGCATATTTTAATTCTTCTGCTAACCAACTACCCCTTTTGGGTTTATCTTTTTTCAAATCTATAAGTTTTATATCTGGTAAATTTGTATAATATCTTGTAGGTAATTTAACAATTTTAAATTTACCTTGTTTAACATTATAATATGTCTCTATTGAGGGTGTAGCTGATACTAAAACTAACTTACTATCAAAAATTTTTGAGCGTAAGATAGCCATATCCCTGGCATTATATAATATACCTTGGTCTTGTTTATATGAACTATCTTGTTCTTCATCAACTATTATAAGTCCTAAATCTGCATATGGTAGAAATGTAGCACTTCTTGCTCCTATGATAATTTTTGCCTTTTTTGATGCTATGTCTTGAAAAATTTGTTTTTTGTAGCTGAGTGTTTTAGATGAATGCCATATGGCTGGAGCAAAAGAGAAGCGTTCAATGAAACGGTCTATAATTTGAGAAGTTAAGGCTATTTCAGGAAGTAATATTAAAACTTGTTTATCTTCATCTAAAAAGTCTTTTATAAGATTGAAATAAACTTCCGTTTTACCCGAACCTGTAACACCTTGAAGCACAGAAAACTGTTCTTGTTTCAGCAAATTCAAAGCTTCATTTTGTTCTTTTGATAATTGAGCTAGAGACAGTTCAAAATCATAATTCAGCTTATTTTTATTTTTTGATTCACTTAGTAAATCTATAGGAATGGAGAGTTTAGCAATAGATCCGTAAGAAGATAAATAATAGTCAGCAGCTTTACGTAAATAAGTTATAAATTTTTCAGATAAAGAAAATTTAGTGAATTTATCAATTATAGATTTTATTTTGTTTTCAAGTAAACTTGTTTCTTTTAACTTCCAGACAATTCCTACCAATTGCTTATTGCGAAAATTTACTATAACAAGATCACCCACCAAGAGATGAATTTCTGGTGGAATTAAATAATCTAACGGAAATAGTTTAACCAAAGGCAGCAATATTTCTGCAAACATCTTACTTATATTTTGTATTTATTATAGTCTGTTTAGTAGGGGCTTAAATTCCCTTAAAACAGTTCCATATAACCTACGTTTAAAATAGGATATTGTGCTATTTAATTTGTCGGGTGCAATCCATTTCCATTCAGAAAATTCAGGAATTTGTGTTTTGATATTAATTTCATCATCACTGCCTTCGAATCTTATCAAAAACCATTTTTGATTCTGCCCGCAATATTTACCATCCCATAATTGAGGTATAGACTTTGATGGTATATCGTAACAATACCAATATCTGCTTTCGGCTATTATAATAGCATTATTAGAACCTATTTCTTCAAGCATTTCTCGCATAGCTGCTTGGCTGGGGGTTTCGCCTAAATTAATACCCCCCTGAGGCATTTGCCACATTGCATGCTTTGCCTCAATACGATTACCTATAAAAATCTCATTCATTTTATTGATTATCATAAGACCCACTGCTGGTCTGTAGTCATCACCTACTATAACTTTTTTCGGAGGCTCAAAAGAGCTCTTGTATTTGTTCAAAACTCTCATAATTAATAAACATAGCTTAAAAATCTACAAATTTTTATTTTTTTTGTCGTCTATTTGTTAGTATATAACTTTTATAAGATTATTTCTATTACAAAAGTTTTATAAAGCTATTGTAGGAAAAAGAATATTTTGCTGAAATTGTAGACTTCAAGCAAAAATTCATTATTTATAGTTTAAATAAGATATCTAAAAGTTGTTAAAGGACATAGGCTATGATATATGTTGAATTAAGAAAGAAGTGTTAATTTTTAGCACTCTAATCTAATTTTCGACAAATAATAAATATAAAATTTTATGACTCTAATTTACATAGGCCTTGCAATCACGATGTTAATTATGTTAATTGGGGTAGTGGTGATGTCTGTGAGTAAAAAACTCAGTGATAAGTTTGGCAACAGATTTATGAATTTAAGAGTGATAGCTCAAGCAGTTACTATTCTTTTGATGTTTATCGTTTATTATTATAAACATTAATGCAAGGATAGCTAAAAAAATATCAGCTATCCTTAAAAGATCATTAAAAGTTCATTCTAATATTTAATTTACCAGCCAAACCGGTATAGTTTTTTCTGGTGTTCCAGTCTATTCCTAGGCTCACAACATTTTCTTCACCTTGGAAAGAAACAGAGGCACCCACATTTAATAAATTATAATTTTTATCGATTGGAGTAGAAATTATGTCATTACCCAAAAAGCTTACGTTCACAATATTCTCATTTTTATCAAGAGATAACTCTCCGAATATATGCATTTCAGGTGAAATAGTATAGTAATTCTTTGTAAATGGCGAGAGGGCAACATTAGTACCAATTACAAAGAATTTGTTTGTACGAGCGTCAAATTTACTAGCCACATCACCAGATATGTAACTAAAGGATTCATTGTTATAGATTTTTAAACCAATAGCAGGAATTAATGCTAACTTGCTGCTAAGTTGTGCAGTATATTTAGCTCTAATATCAGCAAAATAACCAGTAAGATCTTTATCGAGTTTGGTGGTTATACCATTTGATTTTTTACCCGAAAGAGATGTATCATTTATTCCACCTATTGCACTAAATGATAAATTTTGGTTAACTTTAAAGTTTAAATATGCTCCACCCAATATACATCTTAAATCATCTTGACTTTTAGAATTATTACCATCGGTGATAGTATATGAATTTAGTCCTCCAAAAACACCTAATGTAAAATTCTTGATCTTGTAATCTGCACCTAAAACTACACCAAGCCCGTTGGAATTATAATCAGCAAAAGGATTAGCATCATTTTTCAACTTACTGCTTGCTACATTTAACTCAAACCAAATTCCACCATTTGATTTATCATTTTCTCCAGAAGAAATAGCGCTATTTGATTCTATTCGTGTATTTACGACTACTAAATTGTTACTAACGGCATCATTTATTACTTCAACTTTGCTACCTATTTGTTGAGGGTCTTGAATTGCAGACTCAATATTTGAAGCTACATTATTGCTAAATACAAGCTTATTAATCACAAAAGGATTAACGTTTTTTTTATCTAAGTTGGTTACAAATTCTTTAATTTCCTTACTTTTTTCTAAAGGAGTAAGAATAGTATCTCTTAACTTAGTAACTTGAGCAAGACTTAAAGCCTGAATTTGAGGAGTAGTTAACTTATGAATTGTAGCTAAAGTAAAAGATCCAATTTGTTCTTCGCTTAAATATCGCATTTGTGCTGGGGTGAAGTCTTGTAATTTATCAGCTAATTGATCATTTCTTAAAGCTTGAATTTGCTCTTGATTTAAAGCTTTGATTTGTGTTACTCTAAAAAATTCTCTTTGTGCTGGGGTTAAAGTGCTTAATATAAGATTTAATTGAGTATCATTTAAAACTTGTAATATAGTAGCTAGTTTATTATTGCTTAAACTTTTGGCAGCATCAATTATAGCCCCAAGTTGTTGTCTTGTAAAATATCCGATTTGTGTTTGATTGATATTTTGGAATATAAAATCTAATTGAGTATCACTTAAAGCTTTTAATATATCAGATAGTTTATTATTGCTTAAAGCTTGAATATTATCTTGAGTGAAGTCAGCGATTTGTTCTGCGCTTAAATATCCAAATTGTGTTGGATTTAAGTTTTCTAATACAGCGCTAATTTTATCGGAGCTTAAACCTTGAATTTGCTCTTGATTTAAATATCCAAATTGTGTTGGATTTAAGCTTGCTAATATATTGTTAATTTTATCCGAGCTTAAACCTTGAATT
>CANGIW010000033.1 GCA_947454145.1 Rickettsiales bacterium | reverse complement strand
GTTAAGATAAATCTTTAATATATTTTTATACAACCTAATATTCTAAGCTAATTTATAGTTAATGCCAGTTATATAATAGCTTAGTTTTTTGGGGATGACTTTAAATAGCAGCAAAATATGCTAATAAGCCTAATATCCCTGAGGTGTATAACAGATTTTGAATAAATTTTTTATAAAATCGTGAATATACTTTACGGGTATTTTGCAACAGGGTCTTTCAGCGCATACTACCCTACAATTTTTTTAATAAAGGAAAGAAGCTGTTGCAAAGTATCGTTTGAAGTAGTATAGTTTTATATATTTTTTGATCAAGTACAAGCCTTGTTAGCTATCATCTCCAAAGACTCATCTGTGAAATCTAAACCTACGTTATTTAGTCCAAACAATTTAGTGTGTATTATTTTTAATAAAAGAGTTGCAGATATCACTAGCACACTAATATAGTTATTGGTTTGATAAGTAACAAACCGCAATGGCTTTTTATTAGTTTTTGTATAATGTAATTAGGGTATATCTTAATAGAACAGATTTTGATTATAGTAATTTAGGTAGAATGTGGCAGTAAATTTCTTATATAGTTGTAATCAAAAGGAGACTATTTAGCTCTTGGTTAAGAAAACAAGAATATGACTCTCACATTCTTTGAATTCTTTCAACTCTTACATTCTAGCTAAATTACTATATATTATATAGGGTAGTAAGTAATTACAGTAGTTTTACTTATTAATCAGAAGTGATATTGGTTATAATATTATCTAATTCTTCTAAATTATTAAAATTTATGATTATCCTGCCGTTATCTTCTGACGTTTTCTGCATTACAACATTTACCCCTATCTTTTGGGATAATTTTGCAACAATTTCTAATAAGTCTGGATCTAAATTTTTATTGATAGCAACTCTTTTTAAATTTACTCTATTATGAGGCAATGAATTTAAGGATACTGAATTTTTTTTAACAAATTGTTCTGTATCTCGTACGGTTAAATTATTATTTAAAATTGCAGATAAAATTGCATCTTGATTTTCTGCTGCAACTAAAATTTTTGCATGCCCTAGGCTAATTGATCCATTAATTAAAGCCATTTTAGCATCTGGTGATAATTTATTTAGTCTCAATATATTAGTTATATGACTACGGCTTTTACCTAAAATTTGAGCTAACTCTTCTTGCTTATATTTAAAAATTTGTATTAATTTTTCATAACCTTCGGATTCTTCTAAAGGATTTAAATTTTCCCGCTGTAAATTTTCTATTAATCCTATAGTAAATGATTCTGCATCATCGCTTTCTTTGATAATAACTGGAATTTCTTCCAATCCAGCTAAATTTGCAGCACGCCATCTTCGTTCTCCTGCGATAATTAAATATTTATCATCAGTAGTTTTTTTTACTATAATAGGTTGTAGTAATCCGTATTGTTTAATTGAAAGAGTTAGCTCTTCTATAGAGTCCTGATCGAAATATTTTCGTGGTTGACTAGGATCTTGAATTATTGAAATGAGTGGTAAATAAAGAACTCCAAAACTATCTTTGTCTTCTTGAGGGATATTATTAGCGCTAAAAAGTGCTGATAATCCTTTACCTAATTTTTTACTATACATATTTTATATCATCCTTAGTATTAAAAAATATTATTCAGTGTATTTAAAGACTAGTATATAGAATTTCATTCTTAAATTTGTTATTTACACAAATGTTCCACGTGGAACATTTGTGTAAATATTCAGCTAAGAATTTTAGCTATCTCAGATATTTCTAAAATATAAGAATTATCAGAAAATTTACTTACGTGTTTACTATAGTTAAAAGTCCAATTATTTTTAGAGTACGATATTTCTTGATCAATTTTACTACCTTTCAATAAAAGCATTGTATTGCTAACTATTATTTTTTGACAATATGCAAACAAGTCATCTAAGTTTTTAAAAGCTCTTGCAACTAAAATATCTGTTTGCATATTTAGTTTACGTACGTCTTTGTAGATAATTGATACTTTATCTAAATGCAACTTATCAATTATATATTGTAAAAATTCAATTCGTCTTTTTTGGTTTTCAACCAGAACAACATTATTATCAGTTATAATTGCTAAAATTATACCAGGAAGACCATTCCCAGAACCAACATCTACTATCTTTTGATCTTTTTTTATAAACCCACATAATTGGGCGCAATTAATTATATGTCTTTCCCATATATTGGGAATTTCATTTTTAGAAATTAAATTTGTTTTTTGATTCCATTCCAGCAATATTTGTAAATATTCTTGGATTTTTAAAAATGTTCCATGTGGAACATCTGGAAAAAAAGTTACAAATTCTTGATACTGCATTGAGTTTATAGATTGATTAATATATAATTCAGTATATTTTTTAAAAAGATTTAAGTCAAATAAATAATTTTGTACATTAATCATCAAGGGTATTTTACAAAAAAAGAAAAATAGATAGCAAAAGCCTTGCTGGATATATAGTGCAAAGCTCAATTATAAGCTAATAGTAGTACATAAAGTATCTGCCCCATATTTAGTTTTCAATATCTTGTTGTGTCTTTCCAATTTTTTTTGAATGATAAAAGATTGCTTCTCTTGATTTAATCTCCTCAAAGATTTTGGATAATGTTTTTCTCACAATATATTAGTTAACACATCAATTAGGTATAGTGATAATTTTTTGATATCAATTGATTACAAACTAAAAATTGTTACTTAATACTTCAATGCATAGTAATACCTACTATATCACTATGATAATTCATCTTGCAAACATGCTTAAGTTTTTTTAGAAATATCTCTGTTAACCGTGGCAATGTTTGTATTTTTTACCAGAACCGCAAGGGCAAAGTTCATTTCGTAAAATTTTACCCCACGTACTCGAATCATTAGGGTTACGATCTTCGTTCTTAACATATGCACGTGATGCTTGTAAAACTGTGTCAATATTATGTCCGTCAGGATTATATTGATTATCAGATATAATATCATTTCTACCAGTTTGAATTTTAGGCATAGTTTTGCTTGTAATAGAAACAGATTTAACATCTCGATGGCTTTTATCTAAATGTAAATGACTGATTTTTTCAAGCACAGAACTTGGAAAGCTAGTTAGCATAGTGTCAAACATTTGAAAAGCCTCTCTTTTATACTCGCTTAAAGGATCTTTTTGTCCATAAGCTCTTAAAGAAATACCTTGTCGTAGATGATCTAGTTGATGCAGATGATCTTTCCAGATTTTGTCTAAAGTAACTATCAATATATAGCGGAAAGCCTCATATACTAATTCAGCTCCATAAATTTCTTTTTTATTTTTGTAAGCCTCATGAACTATATATTCTATATCATCAATTAATTTTTTATTTTCTATCTTATCTTGCTCTAAAATTTTCTTCTTATCCCATGTAATTGCAAAGATATAATATAATTCTTTTGTTAAAGACTCTAAATCCCAATCTTCTTGATAAGAATTTTCTGGCAAATAATTGTTTACCAACCCTTCAAGAACTTCACGTGCAAAATTTGAAAAAATAAAATCAAAATCTTCTGCCGTTATAATGCTATTACGTTGTGAATATACGATTTTTCGTTGTTCATTCATTACGTCATCAAATTTGAGTAATGATTTACGAATGTCGTAATTGTAAGATTCTACACGAGTTTGGGCCTTGGATATAGCGCTATTTATCATTGAATGTTGAATAGCTTCACCATCTTTTAATCCTAAGCGTCTTAACAAGCCGCTAATTTTATCAGAAGCAAATATTCTCATTAGATCATCTTCTAAAGATAAAAAGAATTGTGTTACACCAGGGTCACCTTGTCTACCAGAACGTCCTCTTAATTGATTGTCAATTCTTCTACTTTCGTGCCTGGCCGTACCAAGAACAAATAACCCCCCAGTTTCTAAAACTTTTTCTTGGTTGAATTTTTGGGCATCTTCTATCTTTCTTATTTCTTCTTGATAACTTACAGGAGACAGCTCGTTTTCATCCAATTGCGCTATTAACATCTCGGTATTACCACCAAGGATTATGTCAGTTCCTCTACCAGCCATATTGGTAGCAATAGTAACCGCTTTAAATCTTCCAGCTTGAGCTATAATTTGTGCTTCTTGTTCGTGATATTTTGCATTTAATACGCTATGCTCTATTTTATTATTTTTAAATAGTTTTGAAAATTCCTCAGATTCTTGAATATTAGTTGTTCCTATGAGTACAGGCTGACCTTTTTCGAAAAGTTCTTTTACAAGAGATACTATAGCATCATTTTTTTCTTGCTTGGTTCCATAAACAGCATCATCTTTATCAACTCGGATAACCTTTCTATGAGGAGGAATGGATATAACGTCAAGTTTATATATAGCTTTAAATTCTTCAGATTCAGTTATTGCTGTGCCGGTCATACCAGCAAGCTTTTTATACATTCTGAAATAATTTTGAAAAGTAATAGATGCTAAAGTTTGATTCTCATTTTGAATCGGCACATTTTCTTTAGCTTCTAAAGCTTGATGCAAACCTTCCGAAAAACGTCTTCCAGACATTACTCTACCAGTAAATTCATCTATCAGTAAAACTTGTTTATTTTGTACTATATAGTCCACATCAATTTTAAACATGTTGTGGGCTTTTAAGCTTTGATTTATATAATGTATAAGATGCATATTTTCAAAATCATACAATCCTGTTTCGGGGTCTATAATTTTGGATTGTTTCAAAAGCTCTTCTATCTTATTAACACCATCATCAGTTAAGTGTATAGAGCGACTTTTTTCTTCTTTTTCGTAATGTTGAGCGGTAATCTTGGAAATTAATCTGTCTATTATTTTATATAAAGCAGAATTATCATCCACTGCTCCCGATATAACCAAGGGAGTACGCGCTTCATCTATAAGAATAGAATCTACTTCATCGACTATTGCATAATAAAATTCTGGCCTTTGAACTTTGTCTGCCAATGAAAACTTCATGTTATCGCGTAAAAAATCAAAGCTAAACTCGGTATTAGTTCCATAAATTATATCTGAAGCATAAGCTTTTTTCCTATCTATATCCGTAGTGCTATTTGTTATGCTAGCTACTGATATACCTAAAAATTTATATATATCACCCATCCACTCGGCATCTCTTTTAGCTAAATAATCATTTACAGTAACTAAATGCACAGGTTTTTCTGATAGAGCATTAAGATAGCTAGGTAAAGTAGCTGTTAAAGTTTTCCCTTCCCCAGTTTTCATTTCCGCTATTTTGCCTTTATGTAGGACAAGTCCCCCCATTAATTGCTCATCAAAATGTCTTTTTCCAGAAACTCTTTTAGAGGCTTCACGCGTAACCGCAAAAGCTTCAAATGCTATATCATCTAAAGTAGCACCGTTAGCTAATTTTTGTTTGAATTCTATGGTTTTATTTTGAAGCTGGGGGTCGGTTAACTTAACAATCTCTTCTGCCAAAGCATTTATACGCAAAACTTCGGCTCGATATGATTTTATTATTCTGTCGTTTACAGTACCAAAAATTTTACGAAACATTCCAAACATTTTATACAAAAAGCATCTTAATAATTATATTCACTGAAAAAAAGTCTATCCCAACCTTGAACTATATTCAATCAAATTTAATTAAAGACGTAGAAGAGTTAATAATTTTATCTAGTTATTTAAAATAAAAATGTTATTTCAGATTTTAGATTATCAAAAAGCTTTATTTTTCAAAAGCTCAAGCTAATTAAAACCTTGCACTATTGGAGTAATTTAATTAAAATTTAATTGTCACAAATTGGATGTAAGGTAAAAGCTAAATTGAATACATTAATTTTTATTTAGGCTTTTAATTTTTACCAAATATTTTTTTTGATTGGTTGTTAATTTATATAAAAGTTTTAATTGGTAAAGAGGGGTTTATGGATTTTATAAAATTTCACAGTAATGCAAATATTACGGATAATGAGTATATATTTATTATATTAAATGATTCAAAAAAAAATTTGCCTGAAGCATTCGATATTCTAGACTCGCGTCACAACAATATTATTTCACATACCTTAAATAACAATAAGCTTTTCTCGGGAAAATTTGGCTCCATGAAGGCGCTTACTATTAATGACTCTGGACATTTAAAACATATAATTTTGGTTGGAGCTGGACAAAATGATAAAGTTACAGATGTAACTTTAGAAGATTTAGGTGCTAAAATAATTATATATTTATCCAGAACCAAAGCAACAAATGCTGCAATATACCTATCTGAGGAACTAAATGGAATAAATAAAGCACATTGTATCAGCCTAATTGCTTTTGGAGCATGTTTAGCCAATTATAAATTTGATATTTATAAAACTAAAATTGATAAAGACGAAGAGTCTAAACTAGAAAATATTACTATGTATCTAGATGACTATGTAGCTTCTGAAAAAATATATAATAGCTATTATAAAGCTGTAGCAAACGGTGTATGTTCAGCCCGCACTTTAATAAATGAGCCGGGCAATATATTATTTGCGGCTTCTTATGCCCAAAGAGTTTTAGCGGAATTTGAAAATATCCCTAATGTAAATATACGTATACTGGGTGAATCTGCTATGAAAGAACTTGGTATGAATGCATTGCTGGGCGTGAATAAAGGTTCTGCCAATGAACCTAGACTCGTTGTAATAGAATATAAAGGTAGAGCTGATGATAGCCAACCATTAGCTTTTATAGGTAAAGGAGTTACTTTTGATAGTGGTGGTATATGCCTTAAACCACCATCTGCTATGTGGAAAATGAAGTATGATATGACAGGTTCAGCTGTAGTTTTTGGTTTGCTGAAAAGCTTAGCTTTAAGAAAAGCTAAAGTTAATGCTATTGGGGTGTTAGGAATAGTAGAAAACATGCCTAGCGGTAGCGCACAAAGACCTGGAGATATAGTTACAACAATGTCTGGAAAAACGGTGGAGGTAATAGATACTGATGCAGAAGGGCGTTTAGTTTTAGCTGACGCTATGTTTTATGCGCAAAAAAAATATAACCCTAAATTAATGATAGATATTGCTACATTAACAGGCTCCATAGTAGTAGCTTTAGGGGATGTTTATGCTGGTCTTTTCACTGAGAATGATGAAATGAAAAATCAACTTCAATTAGCAGGTAAAAAATCCGGTGAAGAGTTATGGCATATGCCTTTATCAAAAGAATATGATAAAATGATAAAGTCCGATTGGGCAGATCTTGCTAATTTAGGAAACCCAGCTAGAAATGCTGGTGCATGCACAGCCGCCCAATTCTTAGCCAATTTTACTAACGATGTGCCCTGGGCTCACTTGGATATAGCTGGTGTATCTTGGTCAGAAGGTTCAAACAACTATAGGAATACCAAAGGTGCTACAGCATTTGGTATAAAATTGTTAAATCAATTTATACGAGATAACCATGAATAATAACAACAATATTATTTTACCCCATGTATTTGTGGTAGGTAACGAAAAAGGTGGGGCAGGTAAAACTACTTGCTCCATGCATTTAACAGCAACTTTAATGGATGCTGGGCTTAAAGTTGCATCCATAGATACTGATAGTAGGCAGCATTCATTTTCTCGTTATATAGAAAATAGAAAAATTTTTAAAGAAAAAAATCCTGAAATTGATTTGAGCATACCAAATCATTTTTTAATTAGTCACAGCAAAGCTTTGACTGTGGAACAACAAGAGTTAGAGGAAAAATCTGCCTTTGAAGAAGCTTTTACAAAAGCTTCAAAGGATGCGGATGTAATTATAATAGACACACCTGGTAGCTATTGTTTTTTGTCTCGCCTTGCACATTCCTATGCTGATACCATAATAACGCCTATAAACGACAGTTTTTTAGATATAGATGTTATTGCAAAAATTAATCCTACTGATTTAACAATGATTGGGCCTTCAATTTATAGTGAAATGGTATGGCAACAAAAGATGGTTAAAGCAAAACGCACAGGAAGATCTATAGAGTGGATTATTGTACGCAATAGGTTAAGTAGTATAAGCACAAAGAATAAAAATCAAATTGCTGACGTAATCGAAAGTCTAGCAAAAAGAATAAGTTTGAGAGTTGCTCCTGGTTTTAGTGAAAGGGTTATTTTTCGTGAACTTTTTCTTGATGGGCTTACTTTATTAGACTTAATTAAAACTCAACCAGTTAAAAAGCTAACCTCTTCACATTTATCTGCAAGACAAGAATTAAGAGAATTTGCACAATTTATCAATCTAGATGAAATATTAAAAGCAAAAACAGAAAGAGAATTCACTAATGCAAAATGATATTGTAGCTACTGCAAAAAAAACAATTGACAATATTTTAGACCTCATTGAAGAATTAAATGTTAACGATGAATTTGATGTTGATTTTAGAGATGAGGTTTTAACTGTTGAAACAAGCAAAGGAGGATTTGTGATTAATTATCATTCTTCAGCTAATCAAATATGGCTTTCTTCTCCTATTAGTGGCCCACATCATTTTAGCTATAACTTTGAAACTTCATCATGGAATAACAGATATGAAGAAGAGCTAAAGTCTTTGATTTTAAAAGAGTTTATGACTCAGCTTTAATCTTTTGCATTTTAAAAATATAATAATTCGAATAACAAAATAATGATACTAAAGTAAGTTCAGTTGATGTAGAGTTCTTAAAAAAGAAATCTATTGCGTCAAATAAGTGATCAAAATTCTCAAATTTAGCCCTGATACAGAGCTTCATATTAGACCATAATTTCTTCATAGATTTTAAATCGGAGGAGAATAAGTGGCTAAGAAAATAAGCCTACAGCCCTACTACTTCTAAGAGCTCTTTATAGTTTTCAAGGGCGGGTTTATGAAACGTGGACTTTATCCATGATAACAGCTTGACTAGGCGTAGTAGTAATTTAGTTTAAAGTAGAT
>CANGIW010000032.1 GCA_947454145.1 Rickettsiales bacterium | reverse complement strand
CACCAGTAGAAATTTTTAAATTTGGTGTAACATTAATATTATAGTATATTGGAATTTTAATGAAAGCAGCTCTAACATTTTTGTTTACGTCTGCATCATCTTTAAATTCAGCATTAATAAAATCTTCACTGGATAATAAGTTTATTAGTGCTACGGCTGGTTTGGCTTTTTGGAGCAGATTCGTTAAGATATCAGAATGAGATTCTGGGTTATAGTCTCCCCCTTCTTTAAAAGCTTCAATATCAGGGCAAGTAATTTTTGTTACTTGGCCTTCTGTCGTTATTTTAAATTCAAGCAATTGCGATGAAATACTACTCAATAGAGTTAGAACAGCCCCATTTTGTAAGTTGGTAAAATCGCATGAAACATCATCCTGCTTACTATTGGTACTTATATCAAATTTTACAAATTTATCTAGCTGTGCGCTTAATGCTATCATACCATCATCCTTCAAAGTAATTGGTGTACGATCTTCAACACCTTCTTTCATTTTTTTTATGTATAGTGAGGCGGCTAAGTCTTTTTTATCTCCTTTCTGTTTATCTTCTGATGCGCCTACTGTCTCTGTGAGGCTAATTGCACCCTCTAGCTTATAGGAGTAACGGTGGGTAGCAGGTTCAAAGTAATATTCGTGTAGGTTAACAGAATATAGTCCAAAGCTATAAGTCCAATTGTTGTCATATTTGGTTGAATGCTGAATATTCGCTATATAATCGACACGTAGATCTTTTAAAAAATCTAGGCTACTAAAATCTAAATCTATGTCATCTTTTTTTTTTAAAGCAGTGTTATTCATTAAATTGATGGATCCACCAACAGAAAAATCGAATGATTCTAAATCTGTAGCAGATAAAGTAGAGCTTGATAGGGCGGAAATTAAAGCTGCGCTTAATATATATTTTCTCATAATTAAAAGTTCCTTAAATTTTGTAGTGTTAATTAAAAAGTTGCCGAGTAATAAAAAAGAGTTTCATTCAAAGATCATGAAATAATCCTTAACCATTACACTGATAAAAATACTATCATATGCCTTTATTTATGTCTTCAATAATTTTTATTTTTTCCTATATAAAAAATAGCATGCATACAAAAAATATAGGCTTTTTTAATAATTAAAACAATTTTTAGTTGTACTTTTAATAATTTATTACTTTATTGCAATTAAATTGAGTTTTATATAATAGAAATACTTTAAAAGTTGAATCCTTTAAAGCGCTATAAATATAATGCGCAAAATATATAGCCTTAAAGTGGAATAAGATATGTCAAAATAAAACCAAAGAGTTTTTTAAAAAATATCTAACTAAAATAATGCGTTTGAAGTTGATAATAAAAAGAAATACTATACTTTTAATAGAATTAAAGCACCATTCAAAGAATTAGTAGTTAATTAATTTTTTTTTTAATGTGTAACATTTTAGCAACAGTTTGCAGCTAAAATCGTTAAAATTGCTAAATATTAAGCCTAAAAATAAAAGAAAAAATTAAATTTTTTCTTTTACTGTGTAAGAAATAGAAATTTCAAAATCCTGTTTTACTAAAGTTAAAAGAATACCTATAGATTTGTCTTTAGTTAAAATATCCAAAGGTATAGATTGAGATTTTTTAGGATCTAAATTGTCAAGTTTTGGAATGTTGCTCACTTCAATAGCGTTAATTAATGAATAATTTGCATCAATTCCTTTAAACTGTAGTTCCATATTTACAAAATTAGCTGTGTTGGGGGTATTAATCTTTAGAAAAAATCCAGCGCCATTGGATTTGTTTTTTAGTTTAAAGGTTTTAACAAAAGTATATGTGGTTAAATTTTTAGTGCTTTCAGATAATATTTCGTAATTATCATCATCTCCAGGCAGTAAATTAGATATTGTTATCTCCTCTTCAGGGATAAGTTTCTTTAACTCTTCAGGTATAGGTTTCTTTAACTCTTCAGGGATAGGTTTTCTTTTGCAACCATATCTTTTTCTTATAGGCTGCAGAATACCTTTATCTGATGCTGTAAAATTTCTTAGGCTAAAATGAGCAACACAAGGTCTTTTCAGCGAATTTATGGATATAGGTATAAAATCTTCCATACATTTTCCAATAGAATTTTGACCAGCTTGTGCTTCAGGCCAAGTTGCATAACCAGTTGAATTTGAAGCTTCAGTTACTGCGTCGCAAGTAATAGAATTAACGTATGCACATAAGTTGTTTTCTAGAGCAGATTTATTATCTACCCCACATTTATTTGGATCATATAGATTTGTCTTTTTGTAGCATATGAAATTATTTGCATCATCAACTTCTTTTTGCTTTTTGCAAGTGTGTAAGGAAATATATTGAAATGCAGTATTATTAATTTGTGCTTGCAAAAAATCTATAGTTTTTTGATCTGGAAAGAATTTTTCTAATTCTGCACATGGTAAATCAGAATTAGAAGAGGGGCATTTTTTAAAATCTTTATCATCGTAATATTTTTTAGCTAATGCTATTTCTTTATCTGCTAGTGAATCTGCAGAGCATTCGTCTGGAATATCGGTTATATTATTATACGGGTCAAACTTGTCTAGTATAATTTCGCGTCCAGGATATTGAAGCGCGCATAGCTCTTCATTTGAATAATCATTACCGTTTTTATATTTATAACAACGTGATCTATCAGATTCATTAGAATAAATCTCTATTTCTTTAGAGCCGTAAGTTTTTTTCTCTAATGTATAACCAGTTAAATCTGAATCTGGACATAAGTATACACCTATTAAATCTTTTTTAAAATTAGCGCATGGAATATCTTCACCATTTTGATATTGCACTAATACACATTGGTCTTTATCTATAGGGCAAGAGTCTTTTGTTGGAGAAGTTAAGCAAATTTTTTCGCCACCTCTTATATAGCGACCATTAAAATATTCAAGACCATCTATGTAAATCGGATCATTTTCTTTTGAATCTTGTTTTAATGGATTAGCATTTCCTATATAATTTCCATATAGACTGGTACCCATGTTAAAGCTATGAGGGCCAGAAAATGGCATTTTGAGATCTTTGTTGTCAGTTACGTAAGAGCTGTAATCGTAACCTGCTAATTTGAAGTTAGGGTCTATTATTTCTTTAGCATTCTCGGGTGTTAATGTGTTAGCTTCAATCACCTTAGCTAGGGTGTATGTATTTTCACCATTATTATATTCAAATTTTACATACATTGCAGGTGTGAAATGTGTTGATGTGCAGTTGAAACCATCTTTTATTGCTGCATCACATTTTGATACTGTTGGGTATGATAAAGGTGAGGGGCGGGGTAGGCATGAAAGTGCGTAATAATCACCTTTATCATCTTTTGCCATAACACAAATTTTATCGGAATTTACTGTTGTTTTTGATGATGACTTTTCATCCCTATCTTCATATGGTTTTGTCTCGATAAGTGAATTTGGATCTAAATTAATTGTAGCTTTAAAAGTATATTGGTTATTAAGTCCTATATTAATCTTTTCTTCAGCACTACTATACTGATTAATATAACTACTAAGTAAATCCCAAGATGTTTTAGGGAATTCAACTGCTATATCTTTAAATGGACCTATATTCACCCCCCAAATAGTTTGACAATTTTTTCTAGTTTTTTCATTTTCGTTTGAACAAATTCTTCTACTATATTCTTGTTTTTCTTCAAGTAACTCAGGATTGTTTAATGCGGTGTTTAAATTAGGATTAGGAGAAGTTGCTACTCTGTCGTGGTCAAGTTTTTCTCCATATACAACACGTATTTTTTCGCATCCACCATATGTAGTACATAATTTATTCAAGTTACTATTTGTTATTAAACATGCAGCATTTGACTTGTCGGTACTACTGCATTTTTTGATTAAATCATATTGGGTTAAATGAAATAATTTTATTACTTCGAGGGGTAAATTTTTTATATATACACATTGATCTGTTGTATTAAGTTTGTTATCTTTTCGAAGTTGATCATAAAGTTTTGGATTAATAGATTTTAAAACGTCACATGTAGGTATTACTTTATTAATTCCTACTCTAACGCTATTATGCAAGAAGTTATTGTCTAGCTCGGAAGCGACACAACCAGTTGTTTCCATCATGCGTTGCAAAATTGTAGAGGCTAATTTTTTTTCAGGCTGCCCGTCTTTCATATTGTGTATTTTTGGGCATATTTGCTGAACTACAAGTTGAAATGCTATCGAGTCAGATGATGAAATTTTTGGATATGGTGGTGGCATAGGCCCTTGTGGCATATTTACGCAGCCAAGAGACGATAGTACAACTCTATTTATATCACCTATAAATATAAATGTTTCTATAAATATGTTACTAGGTAGCTCTATTAAAAATATAAGGAATTTTGCCAATACATCTCCTATAGATGCAACAGTCAATCCATGATTCTCTTCAACTGTTTCTTGGCTTGGTGCCCACCAATCTACTATAAGAGCTTCATCAATACCAGTACCAACACTACTAACTCCTTTTAGTAGTAGTGTAAGAAATGCTATAAAACCATTCATTTTACCGGATTTTTTATGCGCTGGTTGCTTAAGAGGCTTGTAGTCGAATATATCTAATCCAGTGCCTAACATCCAAGGATCTTCATAAGCGCATATTTTAGGTACTTCGTAATATTCACCTGTAGCTATATCATTACCGGTAAGTTCATCTTTCTTATATTGTTTTAAATGTTCTGGATCATTTTTCCAAGCTCCTTCAAAATTCAAGGATTTATATTTAAAATGTTCTTTTTTAAATTTTTTATAGTCATTGTTTGCATAGTCATCAGTGTAACCAGGATAACCATGATCAGCGTCTCTTGAATAAGTTTTTTGTTCTTCAGATTTCTTTGCGGTAGCTTTTTTTTCTTTAGTAGTTTTTTTTGCAGAAGATTTTTTTTCGTCAGAAGCTTTTTTTTCTTCGTCAGCTTTTTTTTCTTTAGCAGTTTTTTCTTGTGGTGGGCTAGCAAGCCTTGCACAAAATCTATATGTTGGTAATATATAAGGGCCTATAAATACATCACATTCTCCATTGTAGGCTAAATCAACTGTTTGAGCAACACACTTAATAAGGTTGCATTTTTGTAACTTGATTTGAATTTTAGGATTAAAATAACTGCTACTAGGAGATTCTTGGGCGCAATAATTCATGTAATAACCATCTACAGGTAAATCAAATTGCTTTAAGCAACCATTCCGACCTTCAGTTTTAAACAAAGGCATGCAATTATTTAATTTTTTTATTGTTCCTTTACCGTCCCATATTTCTAATATTTCTTTATAACCACATACAGCCCCTGCCAGATCAGACCAAAAATTAGAATATATTGGTTGGTGTAGTGATATTAAATAGCTTATGGCTACAAATAATAAGTTACGTAATTTAGTTATGAACATTTTCTAGTCGTTCGTAGATTAAATGAAGGGCTTCTTTGTTATCAGATGATTCAGACTTTATTTTATCATACACTTTTAGTAATTCTTTGTCGGCGGATAAAATACTAGCTATTACAGGAATTCCTCCTAGGCTTAATTCTAAAGCTATGCATTCATTGTTTTGTTTTAATATAAAAGATCTATTTTCCAAAGGAATGCGGTTTACCAAATCAAGCTCTGCCAAAGAAATACCTAAAACTTCAGAATAATTGATTGGTAATTTTTCACCCGCCATAATTGCTTTTGTAACATTACTGTCATTAATAATAGATTTTGCTGCTTTACATACATTTTCTTTTCCCAATAATTGTGTACAACAAGTTAATATAACAATATTACCTTTATCAACAAAATCTTTTGTTAAATTCATGAAATCACCAAAAATAGGGTTATCTAAGATTTTTAAAACTTCGTCTACAACCAAAATTTTTATACCTTGATGAGGGGAGATAAAAAATTCTTCTAGTAAACTTGAAACAATTGTAGCTTTTATATTATCATTTAAATCTAGATTAGCGCTAAAACGTTCCCTTTCTTTAGGTAAAATAGCCGTGTCGTTATATTTATTGAAATAATAGTCATTGGTTAAACTATTTAGATTAAATGCAACTACTTTATTTTTAATAATGGCTTCGGTATTGTCTTTAGTAGAAAATAAATTAACATAGTCGTCATTATTAATAAGTTCAGATAATAGTCTTTTTAGGTCATTATCTTGCATCTGGGCTATAATATTTTCTTTTGATCTATCTTGGGGCTGCATATTTTGTAATAGTTCAACAAATTCTGATAATTGCGTTATTTGCGTTTCTGATAAAGACTTGTTATATGCATTACCTAATATTAAACACAAATTTTTTAGTTTTAGTAAATCATTTTTAATGTTCCTATCTAAAAAAGGATTTATACTAGGTTCTTTTTCCCACACTCCATTCATAGACTCTATAAGAATCTTAGATTTTTCATCCGTAGTAAGGTATAAAATTTTATGATCATATTTAGTAGATTCGCTTAGTAAAAAATTAGTCAAGAAAGTTTTGCCGCTTTTTGGGGTACCTATTATACAAAAATTTGCTTTTCCTTGGCTATTATGAAAATTAAAATAATAAGGCAATCCTTGTAAATTTCTAAATATTGTAACAGCCTTACCAAAATCATTGAATTTTAGACCGCAATTTGCATCGTGCAAAATAGCCATAGCAGCTAATTCTTGGAAGTTAACACAACTTATACGTCTTAAATAATGAAAATTTCCAGGTAGTTGTGATAAAAAACCATGCTCTAATAAAATGTCTTCAAGAACATGCAATAAACCTATAGAATTCAATTTTTCAGAAGCAATTTTTATGTTTGATTCTAAAGATTCTACATTTTCTCCGTATAATGCTATAGTGATTTGCCTCGAATAAAAATTATTCGACCTATTATAATCTGTATTGTCAGAGTTCATATTTGTAACAAGAGCATTAAAGTCTTCATCTTTGCTGACTACGGATATATGTTTTTGGTATTCTTTATCCTTAATAATTTTATCAGTTGGAGAAATTGGAAAAAATGCTTCTGTAATACACATTTCCAAAGGTAAAGACAAAAACTGAAATAAAAGCTTTTCAGAAACCTCGTAATAATCTTTAATTGCCAATATCGAAACAAAATTATTATCTTGCTCTTTTGATGTTTTGGTATTTTGTTTACCTGCAATGTTTAAATACCGTTCAGAAAGATGAATTTTATTGCTTGAAAATTCATGTGCAATATCCATTTTCGATAGAGGTATTAACTTATTCTCTTTTGAGATAATTCTATTATAGAAACTGATGTTTTCTGAGTATATTTTTTCTTTTTTGGATATTAAACCTAATTTTTTTGGTTGAACCTTTGCACTTAGAGCCTCGATAATATTATCGACAACAATATTTAAATTCTCATGTGCTTGTATTAGGTAATTGTTATGCTTATTACTTACGACACTAAAATAGAAGCTATCAATAATTTCATTTATGTACTTACTTGATAACGGCATTTTTTTATGTATGAATGATATATACATTACGTTTACATATTTGTCATGCAGATGATTTTTATCGCTCCAAACCTCATGTACATGTTTTGAAAATTCATAAGGATACGAAGAATCTACATCAATACTAGTTCTGAATCGTATATTCGTAATCCAGCATGCTATATCTTTTGAATCTAAATGTTTAAAGATGATTGTGCGTATAAATTTTCGTAAATTACGCATATCTAAAGGAGGTCTATCTGCACCCAATCCATCTATTTGGATCGTTTGTATTAGTTCACCACTTTTAGTTAATAAAGTATTGTTATTATAGTGACATACTACGGGTATAAAATTGTCAAGCTTTTCTTTGTCTTGGGCTTTAGATTTACTACTAAACAAATCTATCATAATATAAACTAAATCGAATATTTTCTAATTTATTGTTCTCACTATTAATAAATAGCATTATTGATAGGTTTTTTCTATTATTAATAGAAAAATAGTGATTTTAATTTTTGAATGATAGTGATTTTTTGTGACATTTTCATCAAGTCTAGATAATTTTAAAAATCATAAAGACTTGAGAAAAGAGATAAATAAAAATAAGGATAATAGATTATTATAAATTAAATTTACCGCATAAATGCAAAAATTTTACTATATCATCACAACTCAGACACTTCGTTTGTATGTTCTAAACTTGTTGCACCTTGTCCAGCTAATAAAATTGAATCTTCATCTGTGTTTAAAAAAGAGGCAAAATGATAATTGTAATGTAATTGCTTAACCATATCGCCAATGAAAGGTAATATGGGTCTACCACCAAATATAAGCAGATCTGCACCAGCATTAATAGCTGTAAGAGCAAATTCATGCTCTTTATATTTGTCCGATATAGCTTTCATATAGTAACAATCAGTAATCAATTCACCTGTAAAACCATTAAGCATATCATAGGTCTTTTTAGACATACTGGCTGGAAATTCTGGATCTATATTGCTATTAAAAAGATGTCCTACCATTATGTAGGGTGCTTGATCTTTAAGCGCAATGAAGGGATAGAGTTCTTTTTCTTTTTGCCAGGTGTGTGTGATATCTGTGAAGCCTAAATGACTATCTTTATCAGCGCTCCCGTGACTTGGATAATGTTTTAAACAACCATCAACCCCAGCAGCTTTCAATCCCTTAAGAGCTTCAGACCCATAACTTGCAACAGTTTTGGGGTCACTGGAAAAGCTTCTTCCGATTTTTCCTATTGCTGGTGAAGTTGGATTTATATTCACATCTACAACAGGCGCAAAATTCATAGTTATACCCAAATCAGATAAAATTTTACCCCATTCGTGATAAGTATCATAAACTTCTTCTGCACTGGTATAATCAGCTGCTGCTTTCATTGGTAGATCAAAGCCATTTTGCGGGTTTAAACGCATCACTTTGCCACCCTCTTGATCAATAGCTATTATTATATCTTTTCTAGTTCCATCTTTTAAAAAAGCAATAAGGT
>CANGIW010000031.1 GCA_947454145.1 Rickettsiales bacterium | reverse complement strand
GATCTCTTTTTTGATTGTTAATTTTTTGATTAAATACTTGTTCTGCAAAGAACAATGTTGGTCCTATAGAACATGCTATATGTGTATTATCTTTGCCGGCTAAAGCAGAAGTAGCTAAGGTGAGGGCTATTGCCGCACTTAAAATATATTTTTTCATAGTTAGTTAGTTAGTTACAACCTAACTATTTTATTATCTTAGATAGTAATATTATTACTTATTTAATGTGTTTTCAAGAGTTTTATTTTTATCTAGGGAAATATATAGTAGTTCAGTTTGAATTTTTATATATGTGTTGTGTTTTCTTAAAAATAAAATTATCAAGATCCATAGCAATTATTTAACCTATAGACCTGAAATACAGGAATTTCATAGAATTACCAGTATACACTTTATTATCGTTTCTAGATGACTACTTCAAACTAAATTACTACATCTAGTTTAGATTGTTTTTGATGGTGATTGTCTATTAAGTGAATCATGTGAACAAATAACCCAAGATGTAGGGTTATTTGAGGAATATTTTTTGTTTTTTATTAGTCGGAAAATTAAACTGTTTTGGTTTTTTTCTCTGGCAAACTATAGCTTCTTTCGACGAATTGTGAATTAACAACAGATACGAAAACTTTGTTGTCTTTGCTTCTTTTAAATCTTACAATACCATCTTCTAATGCATAAATAGTATGGTCTCTACCCATATCTACTTTCATTCCTGGATAATATTTAGTTCCACGCTGTCTTATTATAATATTACCACTTATAACTTTTTGTCCATCTCCTTTTTTAGGTCCTAACCTTCTACCCTTAGAATCACGTCCGTTTTTCGAACTACCACCAGCTTTTTTCGTTGCCATATTTTTTATTATCCTACTTTAACTTTATTAATCTCTAAAATTTTTACTTGAGTTACAGAATGTCTATAACCATTTTTTCTTCTATAATTCTGTCTTCTTTTCTTTTTAAAAATAATTACTTTTTGATCCTTTTTATGCTCTATTATCTCAGCCGTTACTAAAGCACCTTCAACAGTAGGATTACCAATGAAACATCCCCTAGCAGCATCATCTATCATTAAAACTTTATCAAAAGTAATTTTATCGCCTAAATTACCACTAATACGGTCAAGAGCAACGGTTGAACCTTCGTAAACTTTATATTGTTTACCAGATGCACTAATTACAGCAAAACCAGACTTATTTAAATTGTTCATATTACCTTTTTCCTAAATATATAAAAGATTTTAAAATATAGTATATAAATACTATACCTTGAAGTCAATAATAACTACAAAATATTTCGTTTTTATTGTTTTCTATTTTAGCACACTAAAGCAAACTATGCTAATCAATCTTACGCTTTTTTTGAATAACTTCAAAACATTCAATGATATCGTTCATTTGTATATCATCATAATTAGTAACTGCAATACCAAATTCATAATTTTCTTTCACTTCTTTTACGTCATCTTTAAAACGTTTTAAAGTTTTTACCACACCTTCGGCAATAATTTTATCGTTACGCAAGACACGAGCTTTAGCATTACGCTTGATTATACCTTTTGTTCCGTAAGCACCAGCAATTTTACCAACTTTACCTATATCAAATACCTGCCTTACTTCAGCAGTACCTAAAAATTCTTCTATACTAATAGCTGTTAACATTTCACTCATTATCTCTTTGACTTCGTCTACAAGATTGTAAATTATAGAGTAAGAATTTATTTTGACGCCTTTAGCATTTGCTATTTGTTTTGCATCAGAATTTGCCTTAACATTAAAAGCTAGAATCATAGCATTAACTGTAGAAGCTAGATATGTATCAGATTCTTTGATTTCACCGACCGCAGAGCTAACTACTCTAATTTTAACCTCATCGCTGAGTATTTTATTAAGACTATATGTAATAGCTTCTATAGAACCTTGAGTATCAGCTTTAATTATTAAAATTAGTTCTTTAATATTTTTACCCGATTGCAATAATAATTCATTCAAACCACCTTTAGGAGCTTTAGCTATCCTCTTTTCTCTAAGATTTTCTGAAAAGTTTTTTGCTATCATCCTAGCTCTTTTTTCAATAGTCACAGCAAATCTATCCCCTGAATTTGGTAATTCATCAAATCCCCATACTTCAACAGGCATAGACGGATTTGCTTCTGTAACTTCAAGGCCGTTATAGTCTTTTAATAATTTAACTTTACAGCAAGTACCCCCTGCAACAAGAAAATCTCCAATTTTTAAAGTACCATTCTGAACTAATAAGGTACAAGACATACCACTATTTTTCATTAATCTAGTCTCAATAATCACACCAGAAGCAGCTGAATCAAAACTAGCATTAAGCGATGGAATGCCAGCAGATACAACCAATATAGCTTCAATCAAAAGATCTAAGTTGAGTTTTTTTGTTGCAGAAATAGGTACCATAACAGTATCTCCGCCAAATTTTTCAGAAACAATGTCATGTGATAATAACTCTTCTTCAATACGGTTAGGATTAGACCCCGGTTTATCTATTTTGTTAATTGCTACTATTATTGGTAGATGTTCTGCTTTTGCATGCTTTATAGCTTCAATGGTTTGTGGTTTTACACCGTCATCTGCTGCAACAACTAAAATTACTATATCTGTAATTTTAGCCCCCCTGGATCTTATCGAGGCGAAAGCTTCATGCCCAGGAGTGTCTATAAAAGTAATTTTATCTTGCTCATTAACTTTCACCTGATAAGCGCCTATATGCTGAGTAATACCTCCAGATTCTCTTTCGGCAATATTGCTAGATTTTAATGCGTCAAGCAAAGATGTTTTTCCATGATCTACATGCCCCATAACCGTTACTACAGGAGGTCTTGGCATTAATTTAGTGGAATCTTGTACCGCTTCGTTAGCAATTAATGTATCAATATCTACGGTTTCTAGACGTTTACAAGTATGGCCTAATGAAGTGATTACTAATTCAGCAACATCAGCATCAACGAATTGTGTTGAATTAGCTATAACACCTAATTTCATTAATTCTTTTATTACATCTGCAGCACGCTCCGACATTTTATTCGCCAGTTCACCAACAGAAATCATGTCTGATACTATAACTTCTTTGTAAATTTTTTCTCTTTGTTTGTTTTGCTCTTCTAATTTTCTTTTTTCTTTTTCTTTAGCTCTTTTGATGGCAGCTAAGCTTCTATTTCTACCAAAATTTACCCCTTCGTCGCTATTGCTCTCAGCTAACTGATAAAGATGAGATTTATTGATATTTTTTAAACCCCCTTGCTTTGCTTTAAAAGTAGTAGTTGGTTTATTCAAAATTTTCTTGTTATCAGCTAATTCTTCGCCGTCTACAGCTGGAGCCCTTGTAGCTTTTACAATATTTTGAGGTTTAAAATTAGTTTTATCACCTGGTTTGTAAGGCTTTTGAGCATAAGTTTTTTCTTTGATGTCTTTGCTATCTTTTTTAATCTCAATTTTATCCGCAACAATATTGTCTACTTTTGACTTAGAAATCTCTGACTTATGAGCATTAGAGCTATTAGTGTTTGTAGATTGTTCTTGTAAATTATGTGCTTGAATATCTTTATCAGTTATAGAATTTTCTTTCAAATTCTCTTCTTTAATTGTATTCGCAGAAGTTTCTTTTTCTATTTTTTCTATGTTAAAAGCTTCTTTCTGCTTTTTTTCTTCTGCATCAATAAAAGCTTGTTGCAAAAGCTTAATACGCCCCTCCATACCCTTATCCCCTGTATTTTGTACATTAGAGATATTTGTACTATTTTTAGATGAGAAAACATTATCAGTTGGAATATTTACATTTCTTTTAACTTCAACAGCTACAGAAGATTTTGTTCCCTTGCTGTTTTTTGCGCTAATCAAAGACTTATTAGTGATTTCCAAACCACTACTAGACCTATTAAGAGATAATGTTCCAGCGGTTAAGGTTTTTCTTTCCTTTTTTGGAGTAATTAAATTTTCTGATGTATTATTTTCATTCATAGATGACTAACGATATTCTATAGATTTTATCTTTATTTTGTAGCAAAACATTATAGTTAATTGAATCAATAAGTTAAAAGACCCATAATTAATAAATTCAATATATTATAGTATCAATATACTACTATTACTAATTTAGTTTTAATTCTATTTCTTATATGGGTCTAATATTTTTTGTATCTTTTTTAGATTACTGCAAAAAATCCTAATGAGTAAGTAGAGTTTATATATATAAAAAAATCAATTAGATCTATTACTACCTAGATTTGATTTTTGTAGCTATATTATAGCCTTGTTTTTAGAAAAAATAGATAATTGATTCTCATTTTTAAAAGAAATATATAAAGAGAAAAAAGACTTATTCTATTATTAGATATCTATACTTCGGTACAATATTCTACTAATTCTGTACAATATTCTACCTAATAAAATAGCTTATGTCAAAAAATATTCAGCTAGAGATAACATTAGTATTAGTAAATAAATCATTACATGCCTTAATAGGCTAAAGATTTTTGAACTTTTAATAGAATTTTGTACTGAAGTTACATATATAGCACACAGCTATTTTGTAAATCTAGAGATTGACAATTTCTTTATTCCTTATGTTCTGCTATTTTACTAGCTGTTTTAAATATTATTTCTATTTGCTCCTTAGTTAGACGTTTGTTTATAAGATTTTTAAATTCTTGTGGCTTTATCTCTTCTAAATCTTCAAAGGTTTTAATACCATTTTCTGCCAACTTTAATATTTCTTCTTTCGATAATATCGATAAAAATTCTATAAATTTTGTATCAACACCCAAATCATCAAAAATTTTATCAAATTCTGAGTTTTTTTCAGCTAGATACTCTTCAGCTCTACTCTTCAACTCTATAGATAAGTCTTCATCAAAACCTTCTATGTTCATTAGTAAAGAAACATCTGAATTAGCCAATTGTTCAACTGAGCTAAACCCTTCCGCTACTATCAACTGAGCTAAAACTTCATCTACATCTAAAGCTTGCATGAACTTGGATGTACTATCACTAAATTCCGTCAGTTTTTTTCTAGACTCTTGCTCGTCAGTCAATATATCTATATTCCAACCTGTTAATTTTGCAGCTAATTTAACATTTTGTCCTCTACGTCCAAGTACAGAACTCAATTGATCTGGGCTAACTACAACTTCTAGCTTGCGCTTATCATTGTCTATAACTACTTTTAATATAGTAGATGGAGCTAGTGCATTAACTGCAAATTGAGCAATATCAGGAGTCCATAATACTAAATCTACTTTTTCACCACTTAATTCTCTGGTTACAGACTGTATTCTTGAGCCCCTAACGCCTATACAGCTACCAATAACATCAACTGTATTATCAGATGAGAAAAGAGAAACTTTTGCTTTAGATCCCGCGTCACGAGCAACAGCTTTTATTTCTATTACTTTATCTTCTATTTCTGGCACCTCAATTGCTAAAAGTCCAGCTAAAAGCCTATTGTCAGCTCTAGAAACTATTAATTGATGCATACGATTATCTCGTTTTACTTCTTTTAGGCATATTTTTATATAACTACCTACAATTAAGTGCTCATTAGGTATTTGCTCTCTTCTTGGGAGCAATGCTTCAGATCTACCAGCTAGATCAATTATAGCATTTCCATACTCCAAACGTAAGATTTTACCATTAAATATCTCACCTTCACGATTAATAAAATCATTGTATTCTTTTTGTTTTTCAACATCTTTAATACATTCTACGATTACTTTTTTAGCTGATTGAGCTGAAACTCGTGAAAGATTGAAGTCTGGCAACCCCTCTAAGACAAATTCACCAATTTTAGCCTCTGGGTTGCTTTCTAAAGCTGTAGAAAGTGCTAATTCAGTGCAGTCATTACTAACCTCTTCTACTATCTCCATGGTTCTATAAAGCCTTATTTCACCATTTTTTCTACTTATCTCAACCTTAATATTTTCTCCTCCACCGTATCTTTTAGCCTCATTGCCCTTTATTGCTTTAGCTAAAGCTTCCAATACTAAATCTCTAGAGATTCCTTTTTCTCTGGATATAGAGTCTATAACATGTAATAGTTCGGTATTTGTTGAAGTTACCATAAATCAATTAATAATATAAAATTCAAAATTTATTTCGATTTGTTCATCAAGTTTTTAAACATTTCGTCAGTAAAAATTAGATTGGCTCTTTTTACGTTTGTTATTGGTATAGAAACAATCTTTTTTTTGTCACTAACTACAGTAGATAAGAATATCATATCATCTTTTGTTTCCGTAATCACACCTTTATATCTTTTTTTACCATCTAAATCACTAAGTAATTCTAGTTTTGCTTCTCTACCAACAAATTTTTGGTAATCTTGCAATAATATTAAAGGCCTTTCTGTACCTATAGAAGAAACTTCAAGGCCAAATTCACCTAGTAATTCAGCTACAGCAATTTTGTTACGAATAACTTTACTAACAGCCCTACAATCATTTACACTAATAGCCTCTGCATCTGCAGATTTTTCTATAGACATAAATATAGTAGGAGTTTTATTATGACTAACTATTCTAAATGTAACTATGTTATACCCTAAAGCATTAATTTCGTCTACTAAATATGCTAGTGTTTTTTTTTCTAAATTATCTTGGCTCATGAACTTAGTTAATTGTGAGAAAAGCAGAAGAATATAAAGCCTAACTTCGAATTTATTAAAATCTTGCAAGTGCAGTATAATTATTTTAGCTTCACAAACACAAAGTCTTTTTGTTAATTAACAATCTTTAGAACTTTGTATAGCATAAAACTATATATCTCATGCTTAATTTTTGATTATGTAAAGCACAAGAAAAAATAACTGGCACAAATTACTTAAAAATATTATATTGATATTAGATGACCAGCGCAAGCTAATTTTTTTAATTTGGGTTTATTAATTCATAAACTCGCAATTACAAAATTTTTATCCTGCATTTATTTAACCCGATTAAAACACAATAAAAACATTTATGTCCTCAATAGAAGCAGAAGTTTTAAAACAATTCGTGATGAAGCTTGAAAGATTAGAAAATGATAAAGCAGCTATAGCTCAAGATATTCAGGAAGTTTGCAAAGAAGCAAAATCTCATGGTCTTGAAGTAAGGCTACTAAAACAGATAGTGAAACTAGTAAGAATGGACAAGAATAAATTACAAGAATATGAAGCTTTATTAGAAGTTTATCGCTTGGCTATTGGAGTTTAAAACCTAAAATCTCACTGAGTTAAGAAAATAATTCAGTGAAAAAACATTTTTAAGTTACTTATTTCAGGGGTAACACTAAGTAGACATGACCACCAATCTAATTCATAGATGATTGCATCAATGATCTGATGTTACATATACAAAAAACTCAAACAATTTATTTACTGCTTACCTTGTCTTGCTTTGAATTTCTTTATCTTTTTATTAATAATGTAAATTCTTTTTCCTCTAGTAACTACTATACAATTTTTGTCTCTAGCTTTTAATGCTCTCAACGAACTCCTAATTATCATAGAAAATACTCCCTTTATTTATATTTTTAAACAAAATTTCATATACATGATACTATCTCCAACATCATCTGTCAAAACAAAATTGCACTAAATTGTAATTCTTACTGATTAATTTAAAATTTTTTAGTTATACCATGAAAGAATTTAAAACTAAAAATTAACGCCTCAGTCTTACAAGTTGATTATGAATTTAGCTTTAAACATCAAGTTATCATAATCTTTTTTATGCTGCCAATCTAGCCCTAAAGCAATGTGCTGATTGTAAAAAAAGTTGGCTGTCGCTGAAAAACCTAGATTAATCAGATCATTGCCAGATAAAGTAAGTTCATTTAAAGATAACACTGATGTAGTACTACTATTATTACTAGTATTATTACTAGTAATAATTATGGGTTTTTTATTTATTATAGACTGTTCATAGAAAAAATGCACATTTGTAGAAACATCGAATTTTTCTGAAGTATAAACATTACTAACCCAATTAGAACCAATTATAAAAGAATGATAAGTCGGTCGATCAATTGTATATACATTCATACCATCATTACATGCAAACATTTGCTTTGAATTTGTCCTATAACCAAGGGTTGGAATAATTTTATTATACTTATTTAGGTGAATCAAATATTTCGATCTAAAATCTAAAAACCAACTCACTAAAGGATCATTAGAGTTGGTTAGATCTGAGATATTTGTAATTTTAGCTCTATTGCCACCGAAAACTAAATCTATTGACAAATTCTTGTATAATTCAAGTTTACCATAAATACCCATTAAGGCACAATTCAAATTTTCTTCATTCTTGTCCCTAATAATTTTACTAGAACTAAAACTTAAAAAACTACCTAATATTGCATTATTCAACACCCTATAATCAAAACCTACGGAAAAGCCACTTCCTAAAATATTATAGCTTTTCCCCTCAAGCAACCACCCTTTATTTAAAAGAATTTTACTCCATAAACCAACTTTCAATTCATTTTTTTCTCCGGAAGATATTGCAGCATTAGATCCTAAAATAAAATCACCAAGACGATTATTATGTATGAAGTTACTAGCAAATTTAGTAGTATTCGCTATTAAATCTCTTGTATTACTAGAAGACTTCAGAAATTTTTTCGTTTCATTGTTGTCATTTATATTATATGAATTAGATTCTTTGGGTTCTTTATTAGAAGAAGAATTTGATGCTCCATACATACTAAGAATTGGAACTTCAGTTATTATATTATCATCAGCTATTATATTATCATAATATACCGCTTTAGGTGCAACGGCAATGCTGGCAATACTTGCTGAATTGCCGAAAGAGCTAGCTATAGTTTTAGCTAACTTGTTATGCGTGAATACCCCTTGGGCAATATCGGCAATGCTCGCTGAATTGCCATAAGAGAGAGCTATAGTTTGAGCTAGCTTGTCATGCGTGAATACCCCTTGAGCAATATCGGCAATGCTGGCTGAGTTGCCATAAGAGCTAGCTATAGTTTGAGCTAAATTGTCATGCGTGAATGCTCCTTGTGCAATATCGGCAATGCTCGCTGAGTTGCCATAAGAGAGAGCTATAGTTTGAGCTAAATTGTCATGCGTGAATGCTCCTTGAGCAATGCTGGCAATGCTGGCTGAATTGCCATAAGAGAGAGCTATAGCTTGAGCTAAATTGTTATGCGTGAATACTTCTTGTGCAATACCGGCAATGCTCGCTGAGTTGCCATAAGAGAGAGCTATAGTTTGAGCTAACTTGTCATGCGTGAATGCTCCTTGAGCAATACCGGTAATGCTCGCTGAGTTGCCATAAGAGTTAGTTATAGCTTGAGCTAACTTGTCATGCGTGAATGCTCCTTGAGCAATATCGGCAATACTTGCTGAGTTGCCATAAGAGCTAGCTATAGTTTGAGCTAAATTGTCCTCCTTTTTTTGTCTCGATGCATCGATGGATGCTTTGGGATTTCTCTTTAAAGCTCGAACTAAATCATGCGTGAAT
>CANGIW010000030.1 GCA_947454145.1 Rickettsiales bacterium | reverse complement strand
TAGTAGAGTTAAAAGTCAACTAGGTATTATTAATTTTTAAGATTATAGCTATTGCCTGAGTGAAAGATAAAAAGTAGCGCTACTAAAAAATAAAATATTATGTTAAAAGAAAATTTGAAGTAAGGAGTTCGTAAAAAAAGATTAAATTAAACATTAATTTTTAATTAGAATCTTTTTGACTTTGGTATTTAATTAGGTTATTGTTACAATTAATGGTTGATGCAGAGCTTTTTATATCAGCTATTAATTTTATATTAATAATTAAAATAGATGTGATATGTCTTTAGTAAATTCAAATAATCTAACTAGTTATCGCCTTAAATTATGGGCAGTAGTAAAAGCTGATGCAGAAGTTAACAAAATACTTACTGATGCGCAAACAAAACCAAATATACGAGATAAAAAAGATAAAGAGGCTGCAATAGTTCCCATAGAATGGAGTAGAGAAGAAATATCACAAATATATCTTAATAACTATACTATTACTAAGCAAACTGATTATTCCCTATTAGCCGTACCACCAAATAGTAACACAATAATAAAAATGCTTTTACAAAAAAGTGCAAGTTTATCTAATGGTCTTAATCAATACGACATCTCATTGTTACAATCAATTAAAGAGCATTATGCAGACTTGGCCGTAAAACTTTCACAGACAAAACTAGGTGTTGACATTTTAGTATGGGTAGTAAGCGACTTGGCTGCAACTCAAAAAAAATCATGCCACAACAATAAAAATGATAATCCACTTTTATTACAAGCTGCTTTGGAATTGAATACTGTAGAGTTAAGAAAATTATTAAAAGAATGTGCAAATCCGGATATAAAAGACGCCAATGGTAATACAGCTTTAATGTTAGCAATAAAAGCTACTCCAGCTCATGATAACAAAGAAGAAACCAACCAAGAACAACTTGGTAGAGAAGAACAATTAAAACAAACTATATTGGTATTACTAGCTAATGAAGCAAACCCAAATATCCAAGATAAAGATGGAGCTACTCCTTTGATGATTGCCGCTGATAAGATTTTGATATCTGCATCTTCTGTTCTATTAATTGCAAATGCTGATGTTAATATCCAAGATAACTATAATATGACAGTGTTTGAAAGGATAAAAAATGATGATAATGAAGCAAATGATGTTATGATAGAAAGATTATTAATAATTGCAGGAGAAGAATCACTTCAAGAATCACTTCAAGAATAATAAGGAGTTCAATAGCAATTGAACATAATATAAACCTTAATCTAACTTTAAAGAGGTAAAGACATTGCTAGGTATCCACTAAGCTCTTGCATGCCAAATAAGCTTCCATTAAATGACAGGCTGCTTAAACTTTTATCCATCAACAATTCTATCACCCATACGTCGTGTGGGTTGGTTGTTTTTAGTTCATTTATAGACGTAAGTATGCCGTATGTAGACGAAACTCACGCCAACTTTTATCTGCCCTCAAAGTGGTTTATTCTGTAAATATAGAGCTCTACACTAATATTGGATTAAAACAGTTGTGCGGCAATTTCTATATATTTTTCTATTAATGCTCGATTTTACACTGAAATCATAACACAAAACTACACTACTTTAACTTAATTTACTATAGTAATAATTTGAAATTTGTTATAGTAAATTCATACTTATATTTACTATCAATACAAGTTATGTTTATACTTGAGTATGTATTGTTAAATATCACTAAAAAATATAGATATATGAGCACAGAAATATTTGATCTTGTAATAATTGGAGCTGGCCCAGCTGGCTATACAGCCGCAATAAGAGCAGCGCAGCTTGGTATGAAAGTAGCATGTGTAGAGAAAAACTCGACATTAGGCGGTACATGCTTAAACGTAGGTTGTATACCCTCTAAAGCATTACTACATTATTCAGAAAAATATTTTGAAGCTCGTAAATATTTCAATGATTGGGGCATAGAAACAGACGCTAAGTTAAATTTATCAAAAATGCTATCAAAAAAAGACAAGATAGTATCAGATTTATGTAAGGGGATTGAAGGATTATTTGCAAAAAATAAAGTTACAACTATAAAAGGACTTGCGGAAATTATAGAAAATAATAAAGTCTCTGTCGATAATATGGGGGAGAAAAAAATTTTTACAGCAAAAAATATACTTATAGCAACTGGATCATCTGTTGCTGAACTGCCCCATATAAAATACGATGAAGAGCAAATCTTATCTTCTACTGGAGCACTTTTAATATCTTCTGTTCCTAAAAAATTGATAGTAATAGGCGCAGGCTATATAGGATTAGAATTAGGGTCTGTATGGTCACGATTAGGAGCAGAAGTGACTGTAATAGAATATGGTGATTGTATTTTACCTTTTGTTGATAGTGATATTTCTGGTATTTTAAAAAAGTCTTTGGAAAAACAAAATATTAAGTTTCAGTTCAATACTAAATTAGAAAAAATAGATAAAGAAAAAGATAAAGTTATAGCTACTATATCTCAAAATAATAACAATAGCTTTTTAGAAGCTGATAAAATATTAATTGCTGTAGGAAGGGTGCCTAATACACTTGATCTTGGTTTGCAAAATATTGGAGTGAATTGTGATAAGGGAGGTAGAATTATTGTAAACAATAAATATCAAACATCTTTAAATAACATATATGCGGTAGGAGATGTTATATCCGGCCCAATGTTAGCTCATAAAGCTGAAGAAGAAGCTATCGCTGCAGTAGAAAATATAGCTGGTAAATATGGTATAGTTCACTATAATATAATTCCAAGTGTTATATATACAGACCCAGAAATAGCCTCAGTTGGAGCAACAGAAAAAGAGTTGCAAGCTAAATCGGTTAATTATAAAATTGGAAAATTTCCATTTCTTGCTAACAGCAGGGCTAGAGCTATTTCTCAAACTGATGGATTGGTGAAAATATTAGCAGACAGCATAACTGATGAAATTCTCGGGGCGCATATAATTGGATCCTCTGCTGGAAATTTAATAAGTGAGATTAGTGTTGGTATGTCTTTTCGTGCAGCTGCAGAAGACTTAAGTATGGTTTGTCGCCCTCACCCAACTTTAAGTGAAGCTATCAAAGAAGCTGCTCTAGATATATCAAAAAAAGCAATAAATTTTTAATTTGAGAATAAAATAAAACATGAGTTTTGTTAATGAATTTATAAAAAGAGGCTATTTATACCAATCAACTGATTTGGTTAGCTTAAAAAAACTTAGTGATAATACTCCTATAGTTGCATATGTAGGTTTTGATGTAACGGCTAGGTCTTTACACGTAGGAAACTTAATGCAGGTTATGATAATGCGCCTTTTGCAACAAAAGGGTCATAAACCTATAATCATTGTGGGTGGAGCTACCACAAAAATAGGTGATCCAACAGGTAAGGATGCAATGCGTAAAATGCTGTCAGATGAAGATCTAGCAATAAATATTGCTGGGGTAAAACAAAGTTTAAGTAAATTTCTAACCTTTGGTAATAATCCTAATGATGCTTTGCTTTTAAATAATGCGGATTGGCTTGATAAAATAGGTTACATTGAATTTTTAAGGGATTACGGGAAGAATTTTTCTGTCAATAGAATGCTAACTATGGAATCGGCAAAAGCTAGATTAGAAAAAGAGCAGCATTTAAGCTTTCTAGAATTTAACTATATGTTACTACAGGGATTTGATTTTTATTATCTTAATAAACATCATGATTGCTCAGTGCAATTTGGCGGTAGTGATCAATGGGGTAATATAGTTATGGGAGTAGATTTTATTAATAGAATGAATGAAGGTAGCGTGCCATCTTTTGGTGTAACAACTCCTTTACTTACTACATCTTCAGGTATAAAAATGGGTAAAACTGAAAAAGGAGCAGTATGGCTGAATGAAGATATGCTTTCTTCTTATGACTATTTTCAATATTGGCGCAACGTAGAAGATTTAGATCTAGTGAAATTTGCAAAGCTTTATAGCGAATATAATGATGATGAATTTGCACAATTTGAAATCATAGCAAAACAAAATATTAATCAAGCTAAAGAAAATTTTGCTTATAGATTAACAACATTATGTAGAGGAGAAGATGAAGCAAAAAAATCATTATCAGCTGCAAAAGATGTATTTTCTAACCAAGGTATTTCAGAAAATTTACCCACAATAGAGCTCTCTAAGTCAATATTAAATAACCCTATAAATGTTGTTGAATTAATTCATTTGGCAGAAAATAGCTATTCTAAATCTGCTATAAAAAAACTCATCCAAGGTGGTGGTATAAAAATTAACAATGAAAAAATTGAAGATGAATATTTAGCTATAACAGAAAAATTCATTATAGAAGATAACTATATAAAACTATCATTTGGCAAAAAGAAGCATATGTTAATTAAGTTGGTATAATTTTTATATTACACAGAAATTTTATTAAACTAAAAAATATAACGATTTAAATGAATTGCCCCTTTTGTCACTCATGCGCTAGCGATGTTAAAGATTCTAGAACTACCAATCATGGTCTTTCTGTACGTCGTAGAAGGCAATGTAATAGTTGTTTAGCGAAATTTACTACTTATGAAAATGTAGAGCTACATAGAATATATGTTACGAAACGCTCTGGAATTCGTGAACCTTTAGATCTAAATAAAATTGTTAATTCTATAAAAATAGCATCACGTAAATCTAAAATCTCGGAGTTTGAAATTAATAATATAGCAACCAGAGTACACAAAGATATAGAAATAAGCGGTATTTCTTCAATAATATCAAATAAAATTGGTGAAATGATAATGTTACAGCTAGCAAAAATTGATGAAGTAACGTATATTAGATTTGCATCTGTATATAAAGAGTTCAATTCTATTGATGATTTTGTAGAATTTATTAACTTAATGAAAAAAAATATAGTGAAAACATATGAAAATAGGCGCTAATAGTATAAAACTAGGGAATATATTGGTATATGAAGATGGTTTATGGGTTGTAGCAAAAGCTCCAGAACATGTAAAACCAGGTAAGGGCCCTGCTTATGTGCAAGTTGAATTAAAAAATCTCAAAACCGGCACGAAAGTTAATAAACGCCTTAGCTCAAGTGATACAGTTGAAAAAGCAAGTCTTGAGCGTTCTAAATATCAATATCTTTACAAAGATGGCTCAGACCTAGTGTTAATGGATATGACTAATTTTGAACAAATTTTAGTACAAAGCAATATATTGGGCGAAAAAGAAGCCTATCTTACAGATAATATGGAAGTAGAGGTAGAAACTTACGATGAAAAGCCACTGCAGATAATACTACCTATAAATGTTATCGTAGAAATCGAAGATACTCAACCCTACATAAAAGGAGCAGCTGTTACATCTTCTTACAAAAATGCAAAACTTACTAATGGTATTGTTGTTATGGTTCCTCCGTATCTTACTACAGGAGAAAAGATAATAGTTAAAACCGAAGATAATAGTTTTGTAAGTAGGGCGAAAGAATAATGTCTAATTTAACCAATCTTATTTTAGAACATGGCCGTAAAGCTTTTGGTTTGCTAGCTAGGGATTTTACTGAAATTCAGTCTTTTTCTGCTAGCGCTGCTGCCGTAAACTTTACTGATAAAGCTACCAAAAGAACATTTTCTATGCTTGCTGAAACATTAGGCAATGCAGGAGAAACACAAGTTATCTTAAGTGGCCAAATGTCTGAAATAAAAAAATTGGATAATAAACCTAAAACATTATTTGTAGTTTCTCCAATTGATTCTACATCAAATTTTGTTAGGTCTATCCCATTTTTTGCTACCACAATAAGCGCTATGAAACTTGATGATCAAACTCAAGAATATATAACAAAAGCTGCTGTTATTTATTTTCCAGTAACCAAACAAGTATTTTATGCAAATATTGATGAGGGTTGTTGGATGCAAGATTTTTCTATGGATAGTAAAATAACAAGATTACGTATAAAAAATAATATATTGCCTTCAAATTGGCTTATTGCCAGCGATAGAGCATCTTTATACAACGCCCCTATTGTTGTAAATAATTTAAACCTAAGTCAAATGCAATTTAGAAATTTTGGTTCTCCATGCTTTGCCCTTTCTTTGTTATTAAGCAATAAAGCAGAATTACTAGTTTTTGGAGGACTTGATAGTGCTATTTCTCAAGCTAACATACTTTTATGCACAGAAGCAAAAGGTACCACTAAACTGCTTCAAGGTAAAAATACTTATTCTTTATTGGGTGCAGACATAGTATCTTCTGTAAACTTAAAAATCCCTTAATGAAATAGAGAAAAAATATCAGTATTTTAAATTATTAGTTATCAAATCATATAATTAATTAACCTTTAGTATATATTAATTTTATCATGCCTGGAAAATTATTAAACAGACTAAGTCACCCCATTGCTTTTCATATATATAAATTTTTGATTCCAGTACTAGTAGGTATAATGATTTATTTTATACCTAGACCTTTAGAAATTAATGAAAAAGGATGGAAATTACTTGCGATTTTTAGTTCTACGATTTTTGGTTTTGTAACAAAACCTTTACCCATGGGTGGGGTAGCTTTTATAAGCCTTACGGCTTCTATATTATTTGGGGTATTGGATATAAAAACACAAGCTTTTGAAGGTTTTTCTGCCGGGATTAGTTGGCTTATAGTCATTGTATTTGTTGTTGCCAGAGGTTTTATTAAAACTAGATTAGGTGATAGAATTGGATATTTCTTTGTTAAGATGTTTGGTAGGACTACTTTGGGGCTTTCATATAGCTTAATGTTCACTGAAATGGTTATAGCACCATTCATGCCAAGCGGTATAGCAAGATCTGGTGGAGTAATTTATCCTATTTTAAAATCAATAACTAAAGCAGTTAGTGACGCAAAAATGGGGTATAGTGAAAAAACTATAGGATCTTTTTTAACTATGATATGTTACCAAGCTAATATAATTAGTAGCGCAGTTTTTTTGACAGCTATGGCAGCTAATCCTATAATGCAATCTATGGCAGCTAATTATTCTATTAACTTAAGCTGGTCTACTTGGTTTTTAGCAGCTTCAATTCCTGGAATCGTTAGCGCTTTGTTGTTACCAATATTATTATACACAATTTATCCCCCTAAATTAAAGGAACTGGCTATAATTCAGGACTTAGCTAAAGATGAATTAAAAAAAATGGGCTCCATATCTTCACATGAATGGATTATGATTGGTGTATTCTTCTCTATGTTGATAGGTTGGATTTTTGGTGGTAGTTATGGTTTAGATACAACTACAATAGCATTCCTAGGTCTATCTATACTTATGATAACTCATGTAATTACCCTGGATGATTTCATTTCAGAAAAAGAGGCCTGGCATACTTTTTTATGGTTTGGAATTTTAATGGTGCTTGCTTCAAATTTAGAAAGTTATGGTGTTATCAAATTATTTAGCGATACTTTAGCCAACAACATCACGCATCTTAGTACTGAAAAAGCTTTTGCAACCTTGATGCTTGTTTATATTTATTCGCATTATTTCTTTGCAAGCATAACAACTCACGTAACAGCTATGTACTCAGCATTCCTTCTTATTTCAATATCTATCGGTGTTAATCCATTGGTTGCTGCTTTAAGCCTTGCTTTTGCATCAAGCCTGCAGGGATGCTTAACACATTACGGAACAAGCAGTGGTGCAATATATTATGCTACTAATTACATACCAATCTCTACTTGGTGGAAACTAGGTTTTGTTATAAGCTTGTTTTATATAATAGTGTGGGTAGGAATAGGTTATTTTTGGTGGCCTTATTTAGGTATAGTATAGCTTAATTAATAAGCTATACTGATGAGCACTGGAACAGATTTTCTTGCATCGGCTCAAAAATAGCTCGAAACTTTGCGTGATATAGCTTAACTCTATTAATGAGTGACGAAAGGAGATAACAAAGCTATATTAGGGCTAAAACTTATGGCTAAAGGATATTCGTACGATTTGAGGTTGAGAGTGATAAAAAGTGTAGAAGGGAGGAATGAGCGCGCAAACAGCCAGTGAAATATACAGAATAAGCCGGAAGGTGCTCTATATGATTGGAAGCAGCTAAAACTCAATACAGGCAATATTAAGGCAAAAAAAAGGTGCTCAAAAGTGTTGTAGCGGTATTATTCAAAGACAGGGTGAGGCGCCTTGTAAAATTTCTTGAGCAAAATCTAAAGAAAACTGGTGCTGACTTTGCGCGTACTTGGAATGAGTCTATATCAGTCTTGTTGATGAATACAACTTTAAGAAAGTTTGGATTCCCCCCCAAAAAAAAACTAACAATTGAGAAATGAGTTATATCAAAAATTGCAGAAATTGCAAAAGGAATATGTGTTTTTGGATGAACATGTTATTGAAGATAACTCTTGCGCAACTCTTAGTTATATAGGTGAAAACTCTAGGTGCTATGGAGTAAAACAGTTGCGGCGCCAAAGAAGGATCAGTATGATAGATAGTCTTGGTAATCAAAAGTTGATAGCTCCGGTTATTTTTAAGGGTAATTGCGATAAAAATGTTTTTGAAAAATTTATGTTAAGCAAAATATTGAACAAATTTTAATTAAAGAACTCATAACTTGGCCAAATTATTGTGATAGGTAGTATTAATTTCGATAAATCGCCCAAAGTTATTAAAACCCTAGCGGATAATTCTTGCGTAATAATGTTTTTACCTATTTATTCACCGGCATTTAAACCCCATATAACTTTATTTGTTTAAACTAAAACACCATATTAGAAAAACTTCCCATTATTCTTCCGATTTATACCAAGCTTTTTACTCCCCTTTTCAAGTTGCAACTAGCTTATCTAGTTAAGTATTGTTCCTAGAGAATTCTATCTCTTTGCTACTTTCTATTATCATTTCATGAATTTCATTATTATACATCTCAGTTTAATACCTACATTAATCTAAATTACTATTACTTTGAATACAATATAAATTGTATTCAACCAAAGGGAAAATAAAAAAATTGAGTTTCTTGTTAGAATTTTGATGATTGTGGTGCGCCCTAAGAGATTCGAACTCCTGACCCACAGATTAGAAATCTGTTGCTCTATCCAGCTGAGCTAAGGGCGCTTTAGCAACGTGGAACTAAATTTGAATACAAAAAATAAAATTTATGTCTTTCCAAGTAACAACTGAGTTACAGGTAATATTATCATTACTCAAAGCTCAAATGTCAATAAGTAATAAAAATATTTTTTATATCTTTTTGATAAAGATGACTAAATATTAAATGGATAGCCTCATATTTAATTTAACTAACCAACCATTATATTTTTTACCAAACATCCAATCTACACCAACATTGATTTTAAATACTCCTAAATCAGCCATAACCAAAGCACCTGCAGTCATAGTATCAGAGTTCTTAACCTCAGAATTTGTATGCATACTGGGTAGAAGAATTTTCCCTATTCTTTTTTGTACGGTTCTATCAGAATTATACATTTCAAAATCTTTCAATACATGAATTTCAGAAGAAATATTTACTTTACGCAATTTAAAATTAT
>CANGIW010000029.1 GCA_947454145.1 Rickettsiales bacterium | reverse complement strand
TGTTTTATGGTAAAAATTTTAGTAATTATAGGTACATAGATATAATAAAAATATATGATTTAAGGAGTTTTTCAAAAGATTTAGTAAAACCAAATCTTTTTTTTTAAAAGTTATAATTTAGTTTTTAATTTTTCTAATAAACTAGAAGCTTGTTTAATACCGATTTCATCTTCTAAAATACTGAATAACCTAGCTACTATTCTTGAATCAGAAATTTCTGAAGTAACATCTAATTTTTTTGGCCTTACGTCATACACATTAATAGGTAAAATTACATCTATACTCATAAGTTCATCATTTTGTCTATCGATAAAAATTTTACCATAATGCGCCTTAATTATTTTTTTACATATACTAATGCCAATAAATTCTTTCAATAAATTTGGATCAGAATATAAATCTAACTCTAATAAATTGCTAATATTGTTGGTACTATTTTGATAGTTACCAGTAATACTAAATTTTATAGCTTTAACATTTTTTACCCCTAATTGCTCTAAATCGTAAGAAAGTGAGGTTTCTGAAGCTTCAATTTTGATAATCCCAGCATCACTAAATTTCATAGCATATAGCAATAGGTTACTTATTAAGTAAGAGATATAAAATTTATCACCGTTTAAATCTACATCATCTGGAGCATTATCTAAATAGAATTGAATTCTTGCATTAGTAGGATAGATAGATTTTATTGTTTGTACTGATTCTTCTAATAGCTCTACAAAATCAAAATGTTTTACGTCAAGTTTCATGCTATTAAACTTGTTTCCAGCAAAACTTAAAAGTTTTTGAGTAGTTAGTTGTATTTGTTCACTAGTATACTCTATTTCTTTGAGTAACTTCTCAGACTTTATATCTTGTGCCGTCGCTGTGTTTTTAAGTTCTTTACATGCAGGAGACAAAATATCTACAAAGCTAGTCAGCTTTATTATTAATTGCTGCATAAATTTACTATTTTCAATTGAAGGTTTTAGAATAAAGTCTATTAATTCTTCGCTTTGTAATTTAAGTTTTTTATTCAATTTTGTATTTTTTGAGTATAAAATATCTATTTCTATTTGTTTCGGTCTTATAAATGCAATTATTGTTACAAAAATTGTAATAAGTACATAAAAACCATTAGGATTGAAATTTTCAAATTCAGTAAAATTAATATCAGTAGTAAAATTTAAAAATAATATACTCATTAACACTACTATCGAGCTCAAAGGTAAACTCACCCTCCAATCAATTAGTGAAAGAATAAAGATATTATTTATTATCAGTATCAAAATATTAATTGTAGAAAAATCATTTATAATCGCTAAAATGGTACTGGCAAATATTAGTGTATAAAACATTGAAATTATCCAAAAAATTGGTACATATTTAGTGGTTTCAATTTTATGAAACCAAAAAATAGCATAAGTGATAAATATTGTAGCCAAAACTAATGAACTTTGTTCTAAAAGAGATATGATGATTGAATATTCTGTTGCAATATTTTTACTAGTACTACACATACCTATAAAGGTAGAAATAATAACTATTAAGCTGCTGTAAAGATAGGTGGTTTGAGTTGGTACATTATTTTTATGAGTAAACAACAAATTAAAATTTTTAAAAATTTCTATATATGAACTAAAAAACTCTTTTCTTTCAGACATTATAGCATTATATGATTGTACGTCTTTTATACCCACCCAACCACCAGGTTGTCTTAAAATGTAATGACTTAAAAGTAAACCTAATAAATTTGCTATAAAAGAAGGAACAAAACAATTTATTTTAGTAGATTCTTCAAAATAACCTTTCCAAATAAACATGGTAGTTAAACCGAAAGCCATTCCTATAAAAACACACTTAGACGTACTTCTAAAACCAAAGACTGCAAGTATAAAAGTTACACTTACTACAGTATAAACACTAGTTGCAGTAATAAAAATATCCAATAATCTCTGATATCTTGATGCTATAGCTATAGCTGCAATACCTATTACTAAAGTACATATTCTTGATAAATTTAATTGCTGTTGAGAACTTAATTTAATATTAAAACTATCTGGTAAATCGTACGAAATTAAAACCGCAGAAGAGTTGATATAAGAGTCAGCAGTAGACATCATCATTGAAAGTATTCCAACTATCGTTAAGCCTAACATTCCTGGATAAGAACAGCTCTCTATAAAATATCCGATTAGTTGATTAGCTTGTAGATTTGGATTTTTTGCCCAAATTAACACACCAATAGTACAAGAAAATATTGTAATGATAAAAGTACATGCGAAAGCTATAAAAAATGCTTTTTGAGCTTGTTTTAGGTCTTTTGCTATAGCTACCCTTTGAAATACAGCTGGATTAAACGCAGGAATAACTAAATAAATAAATAAAGCTATACAGCTTAATAAATTAGGATTTTCAGAACTAAATGTATAATCAAACTGAAACATTGGGTTGTTGCTAACTGCGGATATTACATCAGATTTAGAATCAAAGCTACTCCAAATAAATAGACATACGCTTGGAAGAAATATAGCAAAACTACATGCTTGCAAGACATCAGTAATAGCAACAGCTCTAACGCCACCATAGCAGCTGTATAAAATTACTATAATACTTACTAAGTAGAGTGCATAATTTTCTTGAGTTTCCAAGAAGTATGATACTATATTCGATACAACTTTGAATTGAGCAGATACAGTACATACCCCACAAAAAAAGCCACATATTATGGTTACAATTCTAACTTCACGCCCATAAATGTCACCCATAGCTTGGGCTATAGATAATTTACCTAAGAACTCTCCCATTCTAGGTATAAAAAATACGGCTATAACTAAAAAAATTAAAACCCACCCACTAAGACTAAAGATATAAGATAGTCCTCCAAAGTATATTTCTCGGATAGAAGAACTAAGAGAACTTCCGCTTATCCAAGTGGCAATAATAGTAGCAGATAACGTAGCAGTGGAGAATTTTCTTCCACCCAAAGCATAGTCCTTTATAGTAGAAGCTTTTTTTGTATAAAATAGCCCTATAAAAACTGTTAATGATAAGAATATCGTTACTATAACCCAATCTAATGTACTCATAAATGTAGTTTTTTTATTAAAGTTGTTAATGGCATAATATCTGCCTAATTTATAGATTTTGCTAAATATAAACTTAAATTATTTATATATGACATAATTATAAATATATCGCAGATATACAAGATGCGCAACTAAATCAACAAGAATAATTGTAGTTTTTTTATTAAAGTTATTAATAGCACAATATATGCTTAATTACATAAGCTTTTGCTAAATATAAACTTAAATTATTTATATATTACCTAATTAATAATTACATAACTGTGCAGAGAAAAACAGATGATGGTTTTGAGACCAAATTGACTAAAAAAATTTAAATACAGGTTAGTTTGGGGTATAAACACACTCGTATTTAGTAATTTAATGCACTTCTATATAATATAGAAGTGCTAATGTATTTTTAGTTTTTAATTTTGATTCACGATAAATTTTTCACCAGTAACCACAGTGCCCATCCAACCACCTGGTTGTTTTAGTGTGTAATGACTTAGTAAAATTCCTATAGTGTTGGTTAATACACAAGGAATAAGGCAATTTATTCCAGTTATAGCTTCAAAATATCCCAGCCATAAAGCTAAACATATAAAGCCAGCAAACATACCAATAAATATACATTTTTTTGTTGTTCTAAAACCCAACACTGTAAGGATAAATGTAGTACTAACTATAGAATATAGGCTAGTTGCAATAAACATTAAGTCCATTAATCTATCAGACGCAAAGGATAACATTATACCTCCTAAACCTACAACAAATGAACATATGCGTGCTATGGATAATTGTGTTTTATCTGTAAATTTAAAATTAAATTCTTTACATAAATCGTAAGACATTAAAACTGCAGATGAGTTGATATAAGAGTCAGCGGTAGACATAAGCATAGCCAGTACACCTACAACCATAAGACCCGTAAGCCCTTTGTATGAAAAACTATCTATAAGCAAAGGTAATAAATTATTAGGATTTGTATTTGGATATTTCGCGAGCATCAATATACCAATAAAACAAGTCAGTATAGTTATAACCGAACAAACAATAAATGCTATATAAAATGATTTACGAGCTTGATGTAAATCTCTTGCCATCGATATTCTTTGGAAGATAGCGGGGTTAAAATCGGGTAGTAAAAAATATAGAAACAAAAATATACTTGGTACAAATTGAGGGTTATTAAAGCTAAAACTGCTACTTATATCAAATATTGGATTATTTTCTAATACAGATTTCACATTCGATAGTTCATCTAAACCCTCCCATATAAAAAAACATAATCCAGGTAGAAATATTCCAAAGGTGAAAACTTGAATTACGTCGGTAAAAGTTACTGAGCGTATTCCGCCGTAGCTTGAATATAAAATAACTATAGCGCCAGCAAAACTTGATGCATAAATATTCGATATCCCAGTGAAATATCTAAACAACTCAGATGCAACTTTAAATTGGGCCGCTACAGGACCCATACAAAAAAAGAATCCACAGATGATTGTAATCAACCTTAGTTCTCTACCATACACATCACCCATAGCTTCAGCGACTGAAATTTTTCCTAAAAATTGACCCATTTTAGGTACAAATACAATAGCTAAAAGCAAAAAAACTAAGGCTACCCCTGTTGCACTAAATAAATATAAAATTCCTAACTCATAAGTTGAAGACATATCGATTCTTAATGCGCTACCGCTTATCCAAGTGGCAACAATAGTTGCGGTAATAGTAGAGGTGGAGAAATTTCTTTTGCCCAAAGAGTATTCTTTTATGGTAGTAATATTTTTGCCATAAAACAAACCAATTAAAAGATTGATGACTAAAAAGCCTATTATTATTGCAGAATCTATATCAAACATAGGTATGATTATTGTTATTTAACTAAAAGATAAAAAATTAATGAGCTATCTATTTGTTCCTCAAGAAATTACAAATAAAGCAATTTCATAAAAAAAGATTATTATACAACTCATAATTACCAATTATATCTAAAAAAACTTAGCTTGTAAATATTTTTTTTTACTTAAAGTAATATAATTACATAAAACATTAATTTTTAATTGTTTTATAGTTTTTATATATCTTATTAAACTTAAATTAAGTCCTTAGATGTTTGATGTATTAGGGTGGGTTAAATAGTTAAAATTGAAATTAGCAAGAGAATAGGGGCTGTTAAAATAATACTATCAAAACGGTCTAAAACTCCACCATGTCCAGGTATTAGGGATCCACTATCTTTTACTTTGAATTTTCTTTTTACCAAAGAAACAGATAAATCACTAATTTGGGCTACTATAGCAATCATTAATCCTATTAGCCATATAGTGAAACTACTTATAGATAGATTAAATATTTTGCTTTTAAATAAATAAGCTAAAGCGTTATTTGTAATTACTCCCAAAATAGATGCAATAAGAACGCCAAATATAAAACCACTCCAAGTCTTATTTGGGCTTATTACCGGGGCTAATTTTGGACCACCTATACTTCTACCAGCTATCATAGCTACAGCATCATTTGTCCATATTAGTAGGAAGTACCAAAAAATTAATAGACTGCTATGAGGAAAGTATAATTTTACTATAATTAAGCAGATTATGGGTAGGGGTAAAAAAATAGCTAAAGACCAATAACTAATGTTGCTTTTAGTGATAGAATGCCATTCGAACAGCATGCCAGCAATTATCATTAACATCAAAAGTATAAATGTATTATTAGAGATCCATAAAGCTAAAGCAAATACAATAAAAATCATACTAGCGGAGATAATTCTTAAAAGCCAATTTGGTTTATTATAACTTTCTTGCATGACCAAAATTCCTTTGTCTTTTAGAGAAATTATTCAAAGCTATTTCTAAATCTTCTAATAAAAATTCAGGCCAATATTTATCACAAAAATATAATTCTGCGTAAGTGCTATGCCATGGTAAAAAATTACTCAAACGCATTTCTTTTCCAGTTCTTATCAATAAATCAACATCTGGCATATCAGAAAAATACATATTTCTTGCTATCATTTCTGACGTTATTTCTTGCACGCCACTATCTATTAATTTTTGGCAGGCATCAACTATTTCATTTCTACCGCTATAGCTGAAAGCTATTGTTACAGTTAACTTAGTATTAAACTGACTAGTTGTTTCAATATGAGTAATTTTATTTTGTAATTTCGATGACAGATTATTAAGTCTACCAATAAATTTTAATCTAATATTATTTTTCGTAAGATTGTTAATTTCGCTATCAAGTTTTTGATCTAATAAGTCTAGCAAGAAACTAACATCTTCTTCAGGTCTATTCCAATTTTCTTCAGAAAATGCATAAAAAGTTACATATTCGATGCCATATCTCGAAATATTTTCAATAATTTCAGCCATCACGTCAACGCCTTTGCTATAGCCTATAACTTTACTTAGCCCCTGAGACTTAGCCCATCTGCTATTACCATCCATTATTATGGCTAAATGTTTTATTTTATTTTGAATTAATCCAGACAAAGCTCTTTAAACCTCATGTTTTAAATTTTTAGATGAATTATTTATTAATATATATAGATAGTGATATTGTACACATACGGTTATCTTTAATCAAGATTAAAAAAACATTATAAATATACTATATATAGTAGTCAAGAAAAAAAATATAAATATATAGACATTTTATGTTTGCTATTGGCTGCAAAAAGATATTAAATTACTTGTATTGATTATGGATAATTTATCATTAGTCAAACTAAAATTTATGGATATATATAAAAAGCAAGATAGATATTAGAAAAAGGTAGCGCCTAGATATGACAACAAAATTAAAATTCAACATACAAAAAGACTTAGCACGCAATGAATTACTATCATTTTTTGGTAAATCTGTTTTAAAAGACAGATATTTATTACCTAATGAGGATTATCAAGACTTATTTGCTCGTGTAGCATCTTTCTATGCAAAGGATGAGACTCATGCACAAAGATTATACGATTACATGAGTAAATTGTGGTTTATGCCAGCTACCCCAGTCCTCAGTAACGGCGGAACGAATAGGGGTTTGCCGATTTCTTGTTTTTTGAATGAGTCTGAAGATAGTCTTGATTCGATTGCAGCTACTTGGATGGAAAATGTGTGGTTGGCTTCAAAAGGTGGCGGTATAGGAACTTATTGGGGAAAGGTAAGGTCGATTAAAGAAAAAATTGCTCAAAATGGTGAAAGTTCTGGAATTATACCTTTCTTAAAAGTTCAAGATTCTATGACCTTAGCTATCTCGCAAGGATCTTTAAGAAGAGGTAGTTCTGCGGCGTATTTGGATATATCACATCCAGAAATCGAAGAATTTATTGATTTAAGAAGACCAACAGGGGGAGATCCAAACAGAAGATGTCTAAACATACATCACGGGGTTGTAATTACCGATGACTTCATGGAAGCAGTAATGAAAAACGAAAATTGGAATTTAGTTAGTCCGCATGATGGAAAAATTTTAAATACAGTTAAAGCTAGAGATTTATGGATGAAGCTTTTAGCAGCAAGAGTAGAAAATGGAGAGCCTTATATCCTTTTCATTGATCATGTTAATAAATTAGCTCCAAAACATCATCAAAAATTAGGTCTAAAAGTTAAAACATCTAATTTATGTAGCGAAATTACTTTACCTACAGGACAAGATCACTTAAATAATACGCGTACGGCAGTTTGTTGTTTGTCGTCACTTAATTTAGAATATTTTGATGAGTGGCAAGATAATAAAGAATTCATATATGATGTTATGCTTTTTTTAGATAATGTTTTAGAAGATTTTATTGCAAGGGCTCCTAAAGAGATGGCTAATGCTAAATATTCAGCTATGCGTGAAAGAAGTATTGGCTTAGGTGTAATGGGATTCCATTCATTTTTACAATCAAAATTAGTACCTTTAGAATCGGCCCCTGCAAAAGCGTGGAATAATAAAATTTTCAAACATATAAATACACTAGCAGAACAAGCTTCTATGCAGTTAGGTGAAGAATTGGGGCCATGTCCGGATGCTATTGATGCTGGGAGTAAGCAACGCTTTAGTAATACCACTGCAATCGCTCCAACTGCTTCTATCTCAGTAATTGCAGGTAATTCTTCCCCTGGTATAGAGCCTTATGCGGCAAATAGTTTCACACAAAAAACACTAAGTGGTTCATTTACTGTGAAGAATAAAAATTTAGAAAAGTTGCTTACTGCTAAGGGATTTAACAATGAGCAGATTTGGTCTTCCATTTCTACTCACGAAGGTTCTGTACAGCATTTAGACTTTTTGTCTGATTTAGAAAAAATGATATATAAAACTGCGTACGAATTAGATCAAAATTGGTTAATACAGCTTGCTGCAGATAGAACTCCTTATATAAGTCAGGCTCAGTCATTAAATTTATTTGCCGCAGGAAATGTTGAAAAAAATACATTAAATAAAATGCACATTGCTGCTTGGAGATTGGGGGTAAAAAGTTTATATTATTTTAGATCTACTTCTATACAACAAGCAGAAAAAGTATCCCATGTTGCTAAATCTTTGAAAGAGGAAGTAAAAGAAGACCAAAGTGACGACCAAGAATGTCTTGCTTGTCAATAATTTTAAAAGTTAAATACATAGCAGTTATATAAAAAATAACGGCTATCCAATATAAGATTAGAGTTTTGGAACTTTAGTATAAACAATTGTATGGAGAAATTATGAACGCTATCAATAAAAATATGCACACATCAAAACAGCCATTATCATTACTTAATGCACATCCTGTATATAAACCTTTTCGTTATGGTTGGGCATACGAGGCATGGAGTACACAGCAAAAAATTCATTGGCTTCCAGAAGAAGTAACGATGGCAGATGATATAAAAGATTGGAAATATACCCTTACACCCGCTGAAAAAAATCTTTTAACTCAGATATTTAGATTTTTCACTCAAGCAGATATCGAAGTGAATAATTGCTACATGAAACATTATTCTCAAGTATTTAAACCTACAGAGATACAAATGATGTTAGCATCATTTTCCAATATGGAAACTATTCATATTGCAGCTTATTCATATCTACTAGATAGTATCGGTATGCCTGAGACTGAATATCAAGCATTTCTTCAGTATAAAGAAATGAAAGATAAATACGAGTATATGCAGCACTTCAATATGAATACAAAAGAAGATATAGCTCTTACACTTGCAGCCTTTGGTGCTTTTACTGAAGGGCTTCAATTATTTGCTTCCTTTATTATTTTACTAAATTTCCCACGTTTTAATAAAATGAAGGGTATGGGGCAAATAGTAACTTGGTCCGTTAGAGACGAAACTCTTCATTGTAATTCAATAATAAAGCTTTATCATACTTTTGTTGATGAAAATCCAGAAGTAATGAATGAGGAATTTAAAAGTAGGCTTTATAAAACATGCGCTACAATTGTACATTTTGAAGATGCTTTTGTTGATTTAGCTTTTTCTTTGGGCGATGTGCAAGGTTTGAGTGCTAGGGATGTAAAAAAATACATAAGATACATAGCAGACAGAAGGCTTATTCAGTTGGGGTTAAAAGAAATTTATATGGTGGAAACGAATCCTCTACCATGGGTTGACCAGATGCTTAATGATGTAGAACATTCTAACTTTTTTGAAAATAGATCTACCGGTTATACTAAAGCAGGCACAAAAGGAACATGGGAAGATGTTTGGGATGAGTTTGATAAACCCAAACAAGAACAATTAATTCCTACCTTAGTATAAAATTTATATTTAATATTATTCCTTATTTGGGGCTAATTGAATCAAACTTCAATAAGATTAAATAAGGAATTTATTATTGGTATTTAGCAATTTTGCAACAGCTTTTAAAATTCTTAATTTTACCCTATTTCCCTATACAAATATAAAACTCTTGAAAACACATTAAATAAGTAATATTAATTATTATTATCTAAGATAATAAAATAGTTAGGTTGTAACTAACTAACTAACTAACTAACTAACTAACTATGAAAAAATATATTTTAAGCGCGGCAATAACGCTTGCCTTATCCAGCTCTTCTTTAGCTGGCAAAGAAAACTCATATGAGGTAGACTTTTATATTGGAAAAACATTTGTCTACAGCCAAAAAAATTT
>CANGIW010000028.1 GCA_947454145.1 Rickettsiales bacterium | reverse complement strand
GAGCAGGATCTATCAAGCTTTTGATTAATAATACCATTCCTTCTTTGGCCCTGAAACTGTTAAAAATACCGAGCAGGATCTATCAAGCTTTTGATTAATAATACCATTCCTTCTTTGGCCCTGAAACTGTTAAAAATACCGAGCAGGATCTATCAAGCTTTTGATTAATAATACCATTCCTTCTTTGGCCCTGAAACTGTCAAAAATACCGAGCAGGATCTATCAAGCTTTTTCTTGAGAATACAACTCCTTCTGTGGTGATGAAAATGCTTTACTCCTTAGCACCTGGAGTTTTTACCCTTACAACTAATGGTTGAGTAGACCTTATCTTTAATGCCAGATTCATCCAAAAACACGAACTTATTTTTCAATTTTTGATATAGTTGAAATAAACTTATCCCTCGATTTTTGTTTTTTTTTTGGTGGGGGCAAACTTTCTTAAAGTTTTACTAATCTAAGGGACCGATATAGCCTCATGCCAAGCACGCGCAAGATTAGCACCCGTGTTATTTGGGTTTTGCTCAAGAAATTTTAAAATAGTCGCGTCCATGACTTTGATAATACCGCTATAACCCCTTTGATCACCTTCTTTTAACTTAATATCGCCTGTCTTGTGAGTTTTAGATGCTTCCAATCATATATAACTTTCCGTCTTACTTTGTGTATATTGCACTTGCTTTTGCGCGCTCATACAATATTCCCCCCCCCCAACTATATAAATTGAACAAGCCTTATCTTTAATGCCAGATTCATCCAAAAACACCAATCTATCTTTTTTTAATGAGTAATAAATTCTATTACCTTTTTGCCCTGAATCATCCTATGCTTCCCTTTTTTACCAATCAATCACAACTTATATTTGATTTACCCTATTTTAGAGTTATAAAAATAGGCACATGATCTGATGGGCGCTCCCAAGTTCTTGTGTCTTTAAACACATAGCTTTGCTCAAGAGACTCAGTCAAAGATGGAGTAACCCATATATGATCTAATCTTCTTCCACGATTAGATTCTAGCCAATCTAGATTTCTATAGCTCCACCAAGTATATAATTTTTCACTCATCGGAACAAAATGTCTAAAGCTATCAACCCAACCGAATTCTTTCATATTACGTAACATCAACTCGCGTTCTATATCGGTATGACTTACAACATTACGTAACTGTTTGCTAGACCATACGTCATGCTCAAAAGGTGCAATGTTTAAATCACCGGCTAAAACCATTTTTATATCATTGCTTCGATTTGCGCAAAACCATTCATGCATTTCATCCAAATAAGCCAGTTTATGTGCAAATTTAGGATTAAGATTTAGATCTGGAACTTCTCCACCAGCCGGTACGTAAAAATTATGTATTTCTATGTCATCATAAACAGCAGATAAATGACGTCTTTGCTCGTTGTAAAAGGTTAAAATCATTGGATTTTGCGGTTCTATTTTAGATATAATAGCAACACCATTATAACTATTTTCACCACTACATAGCATATGTTGATAACCCATAGCTTTTAGAGATGCGTATGGAAACAATAGGTCGTTAACCTTAGTCTCTTGAAGCATTATTATATCTGGGTTATGTAAAGCAGCTAAATATGCTAAAGACTCTAATCTTATTCTAATTGAATTTATATTCCAACTTGCTATTTTCATTTTTTATATTACTTTGTTATTCGTTTAATTCTATTATTTTTTGTAAAAATCTTTTTATAGTTTTAATGAACTTTGCCTCAAAAGAGATGTTTTTTGCCACCCATTTTTCAATCCATGGCTCTATAAGCCTCCACATATTGATATCAGGATTTAATATCTGACCAATACCTTCAATAAGTATAATATTTTTTTGTAATAATAATAATTGAGGTTGTATTTCCATTCCAAATCTTTCACTTAACTCAAATAATTGAGTTAAAATCTTACCCATAGAAATTTCTCTTATAGACAAACCCCTTATAGGTTCAGCTATCACTCTACAATATTGAGCAAAAAGATCAACATCGCTGCCAGAAGGAATATAGCCAACTTTGCTATGAATTTGAGCAACTTTATAGTAATTTCTTTGTGTAAAATAATATAATATTTCTGAAATTGCTAGTCTATCCACTTCAGCAAGACGACCCATTATGCCAAAATCTATTAAAGCTATTTTGGAATCTTTTGTTATTAATATATTTCCTGGGTGTAGGTCTGCATGAAAAAATCCGTCTCTGTAAGTTTGGTTAAAAGACATTACAGCCAATTTTTTACTAATTTCTACAGGATCAATATTAGCATCTATAAGACTTTTACGATCGTAAATAGAAATACCTTCTACCCAACTCAAAGTAAGTATATTTTTACTGGTAAAATTCCATAGAATATCTGGTAGATATATATCTACATCATTTGCAAAATTCTCTGCCATTTCTGAAATAGAAGCAGCTTCAAGCCTAAAATCTAGCTCTTTATACATCACTTGTTCTAAAATATTCACTACTTCTTTAGCCTTGAGTCTTTGTAATTTAGAAGCAAAAATATTGAATAAATTAGCAAAAAATTTTTGTAGCTCTATGTCTTGAGAATATTTTTTTACTATATTGGGTCTTAGAAATTTTACAGCATATTTATTACCATGAGAATCCAAAGCACAATATACCTGAGATATTGAAGCTGCAGCTACTGGCTGTGAAGTTTTTGATATTTGAAAAGCATCATCAAAATTTACACCAAACTCTTTTTTAAATATTTGCCAAGCGATATCATTGTTGAAGGCAGGAAGATTATCTTGTAATTGCTTCAAGTTTTTTGCTATTTCTTCACCCACTATATCTGCTCTTGTTGAAATTATTTGACCAAATTTTATATAAGTGGGGCCAAGAATTTGTAAGGCTTCATTTATCCTTACAGCAAAACTATCTTTAGATTTATAGAAAATTTTTATTGGAAAAATTATGTAAGAAAAAAATACAAAAAATTTTAAAAGTTTGTTATCGAAGATTTGTTCACTAATGTCATCTATTATTCTATATTTAGATAAAATAAAAATTAACCTAAATCCACGAAAGAGATTTACAACAAAATTAATCATAATGCTGCTTTGTAACCACTATATAAAGTTACTATACCACCAAAAAAATTATAGCAAGTCACATCAACAAATCCTGCTTCCTGTATATTAATTTTAAATATTTCTGGATCTGGAAATTCTCTAATGCTATCTACTAAATATTCATAAGCAGATCTATTGCGTGCTATGTTTTCACCTACGAAAGGAATGAAATATTTAGAATAAACATCATATAGCTCTTTGATAATTTTTCCTTTCGGACTAGAAAATTCAAGACAAAAAAACCTACCCCTATTAACCAAAACTCTATAGGCCTCAGATAACGCACTTAAGCGATTTGCAACATTACGAATACCAAATGAAATTGAATAATATTCAAAACTATTATCAGGAAAAATTAATTTTTCAGCATCGCTTAAAACAAAATCTATATCAAAAATATGTCTATTTTTGGCTTTTTTTTTAGCTAAAGACAGCATATCTGCATTGATATCACACATAGTAACTTTAGGCTGCTTATATGAATTCTGAACTTTATTATAAAAAGCAAAGGCAATATCTCCGCTGCCGCTTGCAACATCTAAAAGTCGTGCATCTGTATTATCAAGTAAATTCACTAAATGTATTTTCCATAAATGATGAGAACCAAAGCTCATGATGTTATTCATCAAGTCGTACTTGCTAGCAACAGCAGAAAAAATATCATATACTTTGTTAGATTTGTTTAACATAGCTATATAATTTCAATAAATAATATATAAATAATATGCCAGAGTTAGCTGAAGTTGAAGTAATTAAACTCTTTCTACATCCAATAATTAACTCTACCATAACAGGCTGCAATATTCTACAGAATAAATTGCGCTATTCGCTCCCCATAGACTTGGTGCAAAAGCTTGTGGGTCAAAAAATTATAAAATTAACAAGGCGTAGTAAATATTTACTAGTACATTTATCTAATGAATATGTAGTTAGCATACATCTAGGTATGACTGGCAGAATTACGTTACAAAATTTAGATTATCTTTGTAAAAAACACGATCATATAGTAATTGAGTCTAATGATTTTAAACTAGTATATAATGATATTAGAAGATTTGGTTATTGGTTTATTATACAAGAAAATGAATTAGCCGAGCATCCAATGATTAAAATATTGGGTCCAGAACCTTTAGAACAAGAGTTTTCATCTACATATTTAGCAAATAAATTAGCCAATCTTAAAACCAATATTAAAGCTGCTTTAATGAACAGTAAAATAGTTGTGGGTGTTGGAAATATTTATGCTAACGAGTCTTTACATCGTTCTAAAATTTCACCAATTCGCATAGCTTCAAGTCTTAGTAAGATTGAATTAGAAAATTTGGTTCAATCTATAAAAAACGTACTTGTAGAGTCAATTAAACTCGGTGGTTCTTCAATCAGTAATTATGTTAATTCTATTGGTCAAAAAGGAGGATTTCAAAATCAGTTTTTAGTTTATGGCAAAAATGGAAATTTATGCCCCTACGGCTGCAGTAAAAAAATAATAAGAATAAAACAAAATCAAAGATCTAGCTTTTACTGCGAGTCCTGTCAGGTTTAGGTGTTTTTTTATTTAAATACTATGCTCGTCTTTATTTTTTAATACTTTTTCCGCTTGTCTATGTTGCGCTCGAGAAGTGTTTGAGAGGGGAGTAGTTATATTCAACCTTTGTCTTATCTCCTTAACAACACTACTAATACTTGCACTAGCGGAGTTAGCTGCTATACTAGCACTACTTTTAACATAAGCAGCTGCCTGGCTAACAGAGGAAGCTGCTCTACTAACTAATGATGTACTACTACTTAATTTTTTTGCTTCTCTTTTTGTTTCTCTTTTTGCTTCTGGTATTTTTGTTGGATCAACGCCGAATAGTTGTGCTGCTTTTTGGTCTGATACTACTTCTTTTATTTGTTGTGCATCAAATCCTAATACTTGCTCTACTTTTGGGTCTGATAGTTTTTGTGCATCAAATCCTAATACTTGTGCTGCTTTTTGGTTTGATAGTTTTGCTTTTGCAGCTTCTAGCGCAGCTTTTTCTCTTGCTTCGCTTGCTTCTAGCCTACCTGCAAAACCTCTAGATAATGATTGTATCTTTGTTGCAGCTTTTCCTTCTTCTTTTGCTTTTGCTTCTTCCCTTACTTTGGTTACTTCTGCGACTTTTTTTAATCTTGCCTCTTCTGCTTGTACTGCTTTTGCGTATTCTTGAACTCCTTGTTTTATAAATGCAAAATTTTTTAATTTTGTCTCTTGGTCTCTTACTTTGGCTGCCGCTGCTTCTCTTGCTTCGCTTACTTTGGCCGCCGCTATTTCTCTTGCTTCGCTTACTTTGGCCGCCGCTATTTCCCTTGCTTCTTCTATCTTTTTTATAGCTGCTTCTAAAGCTGCAGAATTATCACCTTCTTTACTAGTACCGTTGCTTAAGTTACTAACACTCGCCATTAATTTATTGCCTCTGCTCTTTTCAACAAAGACATCTTCCAAATTTTCTCTCCTAATATCAGGTTTAGTTTGCATAGGAGATTTTGGGGCCCATATTTGTTCTGGGTCTGGCGCTGGTTGATGTAAATCCTCTACACTAACACCCCAAGTTTTCGCCAAGTATTCATCATATGTTGATTTTTCCATTAATGCATTTTCTATAACTTCTTTAAAATTTTTTCGATCTTGGTCTGGAAATACACGTATAATTTTTTTCGCAAGTTCATCATTTGCTGGGATATTTTGCTCTAACAATTCTTTTGCAAATTCTTTAGTTTGAGTTATAAGAGTAGCTTTAGTGGTTTCATCAAGCCCTCCAATCGCTGCCCTGAGATTCTTCTTTTCGGCATAGAGGAAAATATTCCCTAAAACTTTTAGGTTATTTTTCCCAACCGCATAAGATAAACATGTTTCACCATCATGATTTCTACCTTTTGATATATCCGCTCCTTTTTTTAACAATTCGCCTACTATATTTGCGTGACCATTTCTACTTGCATCTACTAAAGCACTAGAACCTTCTAAATCCAAACTATTTACATCTGCTCCTTTGGTAAGCAAAGCTGTTACTATTTCTTTATTACCTGTTCCAGCAGCAAATTGTAAAAGTGACGCTCCCGTTTCTGTATCTTTGGTATTAACATTTACTCCCTCTAAATCCTCTTTTTTTAGAGCATATTTCTTAATTGCATCAAATAATTTATCTCCTTGTATTTTATCTTCTTGTATTTTTGGCATTTTGATCTCCTGAAAAAAATTAATAACATTATTATTAATATAACTCAAAAATTACATTTAATGCAACATTAATAATCTAAAGTTGAATATAAATAATGATAGAGAATGATTAAAGACCTAAATTAGAAATGTCTGTGAATAGTAAAGAACAAACTAATGGTATATAGATTAAAGCAATAAGCATTGAAATTAAAAGGCTGGTTGCTACCTTCTCTTGAGGAAAATTTAAAAGATTTGCCATAACTATAGTATTTGCAGCTATGGGGGCTGTAGCTATAAGCTGTAAGGCGTAATATACATTTTTGTCAAAAAAATTAAAGACAAATTTATCTAAAATTATAAAAATATTGATTACTAAAGGGTAGAACATAAATTTTGCTAGGCAGAGTGATATTGTGAATTTTTTGTCTATATAAAAACTAGTTATACTAGAAATTCCTAAACCAACTACTACCATACCAAGTACAGAATATGTTCCTCGCATATTATATATAAAATCGTCTAAAAAAATAGGTAGTTCAATGCCAAAAAAACTAAATATACAACCTAAAGCAAATGCATTTAAATTTGGCATTTGCAATACTCTAGTTATGCTTTCTTTAGCAGAAGAAAAACTACGCATACATATGTAATACCCAAGAGAACAGTCATAAATATTTATTCCAACTACTGCCATCATATACATACTAAGAGTATATTCGTCGAATAATGCTGTTGCTATTGGTAACATGAAATATCCAATATTAGCATTACCAGCGCTGTAAGCCACAATATTTAGCGTGGTATCTTGAAAATAGCGACGAAAAAAATAAAAACTAAATATTGAAATGAAGCTAGATATACAAAATGTTACTAATGCAAGACCCAAAGAAGAGAAATTTAAATTAGTATTCGCAGGTATAGAAAAAAATACTATAGGTGCTATGAAATAAAATAAAAGATTAGCTATATCTTTGCTTTGGATTTTTGCAAATTTACCCGCGCAAAAACCCAAAATGATACTTAAAAGTATAGATGTTATTTTAAAAAAAATTAGGCTGAATAAAGCCAACATTTAAGTGTTTTACCTTTTAAATATATTAATCTTTACTTATCTTTTATAAAATTATTTTTAACAAAAGGAATTTGTGTTGCTAAAAATAGTAAAGTTATTGGAGTCATGCCGAATACTTTAAAATTAACCCAAAAATTTTCAGTTTGAGTTCTCCAAACAATTTCGTTAAGCACAGCCATACCAAAAAAATAACACCCCGATCTAAAGGCAAGAACTTCCCAAGCTATGTCTTTAAGGGGCAGTGAATCACCTAGAATATTTTTTAAGTAACGCTTTTTTCTATAACTATCTAATAGCAAACTGGTGCCAAATACTACATAGACTATAGTTGGCTTCATTTTCATGTATTTTGGATCGCTGCTGTAAATAGTTGTTATGCCTAAAAATATAAGAATAGCACCTGAAATTAATAGAGGTAGAGATATTTTTTTATCTAAAAAATAACTAGTCACTAAACAAAACACAGTAACCCCAATCATGATACTAGTTGCCAATATAAAATTAGAAAGTTTATAAGTGGCAAAAAATGCTATTATTGGACCTAACTCGAAAAGTAGTTTCATAAGTTGATAATATTTTAAGTTTTTGATAACAATATTTTACACTATATTGTAAAATATTACTATAATTATTTTATAATAAATTATTGCTATAATATATTACTATACTAATTTTAATTTTTTATGTATGTTTTTATTACTTTTGGCTTTAAATTTATAATGCCTACTTATCAATAAAAGAGAAATAAAAACAGATAAATATACAATAAATTCTATTAAGGTCATCTTAGAATTATATCCTATTAGTATCTTTAAAAAAGACCCCAAATAACTTTTATCCGACAATACGCCCCCTAAATCCCATAATATTTCTTTACCAAATGAAATAAATCCACAAGATACCAATAATTTGGCTGTTTCGGCAGCTATTGATGCTGCTACCATTATTAATAAAATAGAGGAAATTTCAAAAATAAACTTTTTGGCAAAGTTTATCAAGCCTTTATAAATTAAAAAACCAAAAGCAAAACCAGCTATGGCAGAAAAAGCAATTCCACTTATATAATCAACCAAATTTAGTTTTTTTACTACAGCAAAGCTATAAGTCAGTAATAATATCTCTGTGCCTTCTCTGAATATACTGGTAGCTACTATTGTGATTAAGGCTATTTTGAATGCAAAATGATTATGCATTTGTTTGGCCGCGCTATTGATATTGTTAAACATATTATGGTAGTTTTGAATCCAACATATTGTTATACCAAGCATAATAACGGTGGTTATACATATTGAAATATCAAAAACTTCTTGCCCAAAACCGTTTAAAGAATCAGAAATAGTCTTTAAAAAAAATGCTATCAAAGAGGAAGCAATAACCCCAACTATTACACCTAAAGCAATATAATATCTAGAATTTTTGATTTTAGCTGTTGCCGCCAGAATAATTCCAAGTAATAAGGATATTTCCATGGACTCCCTAAAAATAGCGACACAAAAACTAGTTAAAGAAGGGGATGCTATCATGATGTTTTTTATTTTACAATTATTTTGCCTTGCGCACTATCTTGGTTGAAATCACCAAAAAAATTGTAAGTTCCAGGATCAAGAGGCGCCAATGTAATTTTTACCGAACTATTTGGTGGAACGAGTTTTTCTCTGTGTAAGTCTACGCTTTCAAATTCTTCAATTGTAGAGTCAAGATTATGTACTTCCAATGTAATTTTTTTACCAGCTTCTACCTCTATTACGTCTGGGGTAAATTTATGGTCTTTTAGCTCTATTTTAACTGCAATAATATTATCATTATCACCACAATTTGTTAAAAATAGACATAAGAATAGTATAAAAAGATGCTTTAGCTTTTGCATATTGATTAATGAATTTGTATTATTAAAGTAATTATAAATTATTTTACATTAAAGCTTGGTTGTTTACAAACCTTAAATCATGAGAACATAAAATTATACGTAGTTATTTTTGAAGTTTTACTTTAAATCATGTACAATTTTTTTAGTTATGTTATAACAACTTAAAATTCCTTTAAAGGGATTAAATAACATTAAAATCATTTATATGCTAAATTTTTTTCAAATATTTAAATTAACCAAAAGTTTTACAATAGATAAAGAATTATTGGAGCGCGAGTATATGTCTTTACAGCTTAAATATCATCCAGATAAAGCAAATGATGAAAAAGAATTAAAGCAATATTCACATCTTATTGCTAATGTAAATAAGGCTTATCAAATTTTATTTGATGATCTGGAAAGAGCCATATACTTATTAAAATGCAATGATATTAGTTTAGATGTTTATGCTAAGGATCAAAGTCTTTTGATGGAAATATGGCAATATTACGAAGATTTGGATGAAATTAATGAAAAAAAAGCATTGGAAAAATTATCTAATGAAATTACACTAAAAAAAAATGATATTACAGAGAGATTAGGTCAGCTTTTTACTCAAGATATAAGTTCAGCTGGAAAATTTACAATGCTACTAAAATATTATGTTAATCTACTACAGAATATAAGAATAAAAATACAAAAATCATGAAAGTTATTACTATACAGGAGCCAAAAAATAAAAAGATTCTTAATGAAGAAGCTACTAATATTTTGAGCGTAGGGATAGATTTTGGCACCACTAATTCTCTTGTGGCTTGTGTGTTTGATGATAATAAAATTATCACTATCGGAAACAAACAAAACAACGGCCTTCTTGCTTCTACTATTTCATGGAGCGGACAAGATTTAGTGATAGGCTCAAAAGATAATATATTAGCACTGCGTTCCATAAAGAGAATTATAGGTAAAAGCTATGAGGAAGTTAAAAACTCTAATTTTTTACCGTTTTATTGGAAAAATCAAATGATTGACCTTAACGGGCATGTTGCTTTTGAATTTGGAGATAAAATTTTTTCGACATTAGAATTAGCAAGTAGAATCTTTTTAAAATTAAAAACCGAAGCTGAAAAAGATTTAAATTCTACAATCAACTCTTGTGTTTTAACTGTTCCAGCTCACTTGGACGAAGTAGGGCGCAATATAATAAAAACAGCTGCTGAGATGATAGGATTTAAAGTACTTCGTATATTAAGCGAACCTACGGCTGCAGCTTATGCTTATGGATTAGAAAATAAAACTCAAGGAACTTATTTGGTTTATGACTTAGGTGGGGGGACGTTCGACCTTTCTTTGTTGAAGATGCATATGGGGGCTTTTCAAGTATTAGCAACGAGCGGAGATTCGCAGTTAGGAGGAGACGATATAGATAAAGATATTCTTGCTTATATAGCTTTAAAACTAGATCTAGAAAAAGATTACGTGGATATAAATTATGCTTTGATATATGACCAAGCTAAATTTGCTAAAGAGATTTTATCTAACCAAGAAAAAGTTACTATCAGTTTTTTGAGTAATATTTTAGTCTTAACTAAGAATGAAGTAGAAGATATTTCCATCAAATTTATTAACAAAACTCTTGTAATTTTAAATAATTTACTTGAGGAATATATGGATATTAGCAAATTAAATGGAATAATTCTTGTTGGCGGCGCTACTAGAATGCCCTTGATCAAAAACACCATACAAGAACATATGCATGATATTGAAATTTTTTCACATCTAGACCCAGATAAAGTAGTGGCATATGGTGCAGCTTTGCAAGCTTATAACTTAAGTTATAAAACGGGTGATATTTTAATAGATGTAACTCCGTTATCCTTAGGAATAGAAATGCTAAATGGTTTAGTTGAGCGTGTGATTGAGCGTAATACTCCTACACCGGCAACAGTCACTAAATATTTTACTACCCACATGGATAATCAAAATGGCATGAGTTTTCATATATTGCAGGGTGAAAGAGAATTAGCCAAAGATTGTAGATCGTTAGCTAGGTTTGAATTAAAAAATTTACCTATGGCAAAAGCTGGAGCTTTAAAAATAGCACTATGTTTAAATATAGATGTTGATGGTTTGCTTTCTATCACAGCCCAAGAAGAGACTACAAAAGTTAGTTGCCAAATAGAAATAAAACCTAGTTACGGTTTAAACGAAGAATTAGTGGATGAATTTTTAATTTCTGCTATCGAGCATAGCGGTCAAGATTTTGAAATCAAAAAATTAATAGAGATAAAAGAGAAATCTGAAAAGCTTATACATTATATCAATCAAATATTGCCTGAACTAAACGAAATAATTTCTCAAGAAACAATTAAAAACCTCACTGATTTAGCAAATAAACTTTTGCAAAATCTGAGTAATCCAGATTTTAAGAGTTTTAAAATTATCAAGGAAGATTATGACAATTTAGATCAGATCTTTGCACCAATCGCTGAAGAGTTTTTAAATTACAAAACTGTAAAATTATTAGTTGGAAAAGACATATAAATAACCTTAATCTAACTTTAAAGAGCTAGAGACATTGCTAGGTATAAGCTAAGCTCTTGCATGCCAAATAAGCTTCCATTAACTGACAGGCTACTTAAACTTGCAGCTTTTCGTGCCCCCAAGACTGATACAAGATCCTTAATTCTATTATCTGGTGGTAATTCGTCTTTAGTTATTGTTAGTTCATTTATAGATGGGAGCGTTCCGTATGCAGACCAACTCACACCAAATTTCGCTTGAAACCTATCTGAAATAGAATAAACTCCACCAAACTCTAAGCCAACATTAAATGTGTTCCCCTCTTGCCTACAG
>CANGIW010000027.1 GCA_947454145.1 Rickettsiales bacterium | reverse complement strand
CTTATGGTAGTTATTCCGACCCTCTAGGTCAAGGACTTTGTGGATTGTATTTAAGACTTTCTGGAAATCTAGGAAAAGCTATATCCATGATAGCAATTTTTGTTGTTGGTGTTGGTTTATTTATGGGTAAAATTAACTGGCCGCTAGGTGTCGCCGTTGCAATAGGTATTCTAATATTATTTAAATCTGGAGATATGCTGAATTTTATCTTGGGTAATAGCACAGGAACTACTTCAGCCTGCTCAACAAATTAAGTAAGACTTAAAGTCAGTAACCACATAGGATGCTGACTTTAAGAATACTTCAATTATTAATTATATAAATTTATATCAATAATTCTTTTAATCTCTAAAACAGCATCTTCTAACACGTCATTGATAACTACATAATCATAATGATTTTTTGATGCCATAACTTCATCAAATTTTTTAATACGTTCATCTATATTTTTTAAATCATCTTGCCTCGCGACTAATCTTTCTTTTGTAGATTCTAGCGATGGAGGTTCGATAAAAATACAAATCGTATTGTCTGGCCAATTTTCTTTTATAATTTTTGCCCCCTGATAATCAACATCGAATATAATATTTTTTCCATCATGTATTAATTCTGATATTTTACTTCTTGAAGTAGCATACAGATTACCACATAACTCAGTTATTTCAAGTAAATGACCTGTTGCACGCATTTTTTTAAATTCCGCGCTTGAAACAAAATAATAATCTTTGTTGTTAATTTCACCAACCCTGATTGTTCTTGTTGTAAAAGAAACAGAAAGCACAAAATTGGTATATTGTTCTACTATAGCCTTAGCTATGGTAGATTTACCACTACCAGACGGCCCAGATATTACTAATAGCAGTTGTTTTACGATAGGTTTATTTGTCACAAATATTATGTCTTATTTTATTTTTCTAAAAGTGCTGTATATTTTTCAGATATTTCAGAAATAGTACTGATCCATATAATGCAAAAGGCAATGAAAATTACCATCAAAATAGGCGATATAGAGCTATAACTCGCAAATGGCATTATTGTAAAGATTATTATTTGAATTAAGGAACCCAAAGACTTACCGACCTTTGCGCTTATAACATCCACAGCAGCTTTACCTTTTGTTTTTAGCTCAATATCCAGTGGTATGTAAAGCATCTCTCGAGATGTATCCCAAATAGAGTATTTAGCACCTTTCACAATAACATTTTGTATAGTTCCTATTAAAACACATAAAGCAAGTGGCGAAGAAAATATTATAGCATTTGTAAATAAAAAGCTAAAATTATCAAATACAACTAAAATAAAAAACATCACTCCTGTAACAAGTATAATTACCGGCGTTATTATGGCTGATGCAAACCAGCTATACATTCTAATAATGTTATTGCCTATAATCGTAAAAACGGCAATTGAGATACCCGTCCAAAAAATATACGTAGCACTAAAATGAGCAAAACTATTCATATCTGGATATAATTGTTTAGCCTTATCTTTCCATACAACTTCTACTAAATTTATAACTAAGCCAAAAGAAGCGGAGCAAACTAAAAGCAACCATAAATATCTGGATTTACTTATGTAAATAAGGCTTTCTTTTAAACTCAGTTTAGGTCTATCTTTAGGGGATGAATAATTTGATAGTAAATTACTCCCTATATATCTCATCACTAAAGCGCTTACCAAGGATATTATCATTACAATTAATACTAAAGCTTGCGTTAAAATAATTTTATGCTGCGAATCTCCAAAGTATTTGTTTAATATAGAATTTTCTGACGCCAAATGCATTGTCATTAATCCAACTAATATTAACGAGGAATTGCCAAATAAAGAAACCAACGTATAAAATCTTTTTGCTTGATTGGTTGTGGTTATTGTGTTTGCACATTGCCAAAAAAGTAATACATAAAAAATGTTAGGCCACAATTCACCAAGCACATAAAACATTATGTAACTCCAATTTCCAGCTATTAGCATGTACCATTTAAGACGTGGATTATGTTCTGAAAATTCAACGATATAGGATTTATCAAAATGAAAATAATGAACATTAGGATAAATAACAAATGCAAAAAGAAAAAGAAAAGTGCAAAAAAATGCAAGTAGGTAATAATATATACGTTGTAAGGGTAAAACATTTACCATCTTACTATAAATTATTAAAAATATAGGTGCTATAGGGGTTACGAAATAAAGCTTAATGAAATTTATAATCTCAACATTTACTTCGGATATAATTACGCTGTCTTTTAAAATACGTAAAATGTTCTGATTAAGCAATATGCAAAACATCAGAATTGCAAGAGGTATAAAATGCTTAAGCTCTTCCCGCTTGATTGGAAAAAATATATTTAAAAAAACTTCTAGCGGGTTAGATTTTTTAGTGGATGAGTGCATATAAAAAACAAAAAAAAAACTCAGCTTTCCTTTTATCAAATTACTACCAAAGAAAAGTCAAATCTTTTACTGTTCATACTGTTTAAATCTAATCTTTACAATCATATAGGGAAACAACAATTTTGTCAATAGTTGCATATATATAATTACTTTCTAGTCTTTTTGAATAAAAATGTCAATTTTTAAATAAAAAAACACATAAAATATTAAAAGTTATTTGCGATATAGTCTAAAAAGTTTTAACCTTTTATTGAGTGGCTTTATATTTATTTGTAAGCACAACCAATAATTGGATACTTATTTGAAATAACAAACTTTAAATATTATGTTTTATGACAAAAATAGATGATTTGCAGATTTATACAGGTGGATTATATTATTACAACTCAGTATTGAATAAAATAGCGCAACAAAATCATAATAATCCTGAGCTGAGCGAATTCACCAAAGAAATGTTAAGAAATTTAGAACCCTTCAATGAAGAATGTGTCGGTTTGGCTGAAGTAATTTTAGACGCTTTTGTAAATTACACAAAAATGAAGACAAAAAAGCATATTATGCACAATATATCAGATGTTAAGTCTGAGAATTTTGCTTTCACAAATATACAATTTTTTGCACCAGACGATCATCTTGTTCTTAATTCAATAAAAAATCATCTAAACACACTCAAATTGCAATATTTTGTTTCATTTTATTCATACAAAGTTGATAACAAAAATCAAATATTTGTGAATATAGCTTTAAAAAATAGACTTAGTTTACAAGAAAATAACTCAATTATCGCAAATATCAACAGTATAATTACATATTATTTACAAGTCATAAAAGATAATAACATTATATTGAGTAATTTTAAATCACATAAAAACACTAATTCATCAGATAATGGGTCTGAGAGAATGGTAAATTTTATTAGTGTAGTTAGTTACAACAAATTGTTCAAATTTTTTGCTAGTGTAGAATTTAATAATGAACAAATAACAAAATCTTTGGGCATACAAGATTTATTTACTAAGGACACTATGCTGTCGTTACTAAAATTACCCTTTGAAGAAGGGCAATATATGAAAGTTGGTCAAATAATAAGCTCACTACCAGGTCTAAAAAAGCCATATTTTCTTGATTATATAATATTACAAAATATTGAAAACAAAGCTGTAAATACCATATTTTTTGGTTTATATGATGGGTATTACTTAAAGGGAGGACTAAGAAATATTTTATTGTTGCGCAACAAAATAGATTTGATGGCGAGTAAAGAAAATTTGATAGACTATGAAAAGAAAAAATTAGAATCTATTGTAGAGTCTTTGCCTAATAATTTATTATTTAATTTACCTCAAAATGAACTTAATTCACTACTTGATTTATGTTTGGTGGTTATAAAAATAAGTAAGATCAAAATCTTTGTATACAACTCTACAACGAGTAATAGTACTAATATACTTTTATTGGCAAATTATTCCAGACATCTTTTAGACTTTAAAAAAGTTATACAACAATATTTAGAAAATAAATTTGAACAAGAATTGATAATCAAAGAATCAGCGAATCGTGATTTTGATTACATCAATGTAATTATTGTAAAACCTAATGCAAATTTACCTATAATAGATATCAATATTTTTGAACAAGAGCTTAATAGTTTAACTATAAGTTGGGTAGAGCTTTTTAGAGCTGGCCTATTAGAAAAATACGACAAAACAAATACAGACCTAATTTTTCAACAATATTATGGTGGATTTAATGAAAAATACCGCGCAAAATACAGTGTTATTGAAGCTCTAAAAGACCTAGAAAATTGTAAGCTTATCTTAGCTAAAGGAAAGAAAGTTTTTCAGTTAGATTTGATTTCACCTAGAAATTATTATTTAACAATTTATGCATTAGAAAAAATTTCTTTGTCAGAAATATTACCTATTTTAGATAATTTTGGTTTCAAGACCTCGGATGTAGAAACTATAGAGATGAATTTCTCAAGCAAAATATGGCTGCATAAATTCACCCTAGAATCAAATAATACAAGCCAAACAAACTGGCTGCAAATAAAGAATAATATAGAAGAAGCTTTTTATGATATTGAAGAATCTAGGCTAGCTAGTGATTCTTTAATAAGATTGATAATTTTAGCTGGACTAAATTCCAGGCAAGTTACAACTATAAAAGCTTTAACCAGATACTTACACCAAACAGGTTTTACTTACGGAAAAGGATATGTACAGCTAACTCTTATAAAGCATTACGAATATAGTAAATATATAGTTAATCTACTATCGTATCAATTTGATCCAGATGAATTTAATAAAAGTAATATTAAAGAAACAAAAGATAAACTAATTTCCTATCTTGATTCTGTTTCCAGTGCTTCGGAGGATCAAGTTTTACGATCTATGTATGATTTAGTGTGTGCTATGTTGCGTACAAATATTTTCCAAAAACAGGCAAATGAATTTAAAAAATACATGTCCTTTAAGTTTGCTTCAAGTAAAATACCTCATTTGGTAAAACCACTACCTTATGCCGAAATTTATGTTTATAATGATCTGTTTGAAGGTGTGCATTTAAGGGGTGGTAAAGTTGCAAGAGGGGGGCTACGTTGGTCTGATAGAAGCGAAGACTACCGCGTTGAAGTTTTAGGGTTAATGAAAGCTCAGATGCCAAAAAATGCAGTAATAGTTCCTACTGGTTCTAAAGGTGGTTTTGTAGTAAAAATAGATTCAACTAAAATTAGTAAAGAAGAATATAAAAATTTAACAATTGATTGCTATAAGAATTTCTTACGAGGGCTGCTAGATTTAACTGATAATATAATTGATGGTAAGATTGTCTCAGCAAAAGATTTAGTGATTTTAGATGAGCAAGATCCATATTTAGTAGTAGCGGCTGATAAAGGAACAGCTAGTTTTTCAGACTATGCAAATTCGGTTTCTGCAGAATATGATTTTTGGCTTCAAGATGCTTTTGCTTCTGGTGGTAGTAAGGGATATGATCACAAAAAACTAGCAATTACCTCTAAAGGAGCTTGGATTTCCGCTTGTAGACATTTTGCCGATATGAATATTAATATAAGCACAGAAAATATTACTTTAGTCGGTATTGGCGATATGTCTGGTGATGTTTTTGGTAATTTTATGTTGCGTTCCAAAACTTTAAAGCTTATCGCTGCATTTAATCATTCTCATATTTTTATAGATCCAACTCCAGACACTGAAGAAAGTTATAAAGAACGCCAACGTATGTTCAATTTACCAACTTCTCAATGGAGTGATTATAACTTGAGTATTCTCTCTAAAGGGGGCGGGGTATTTTCACGTGATGCAAAAATGATTCAGCTTTCTAATGAAGCAAAAGAAGCGTTGCATATAGAGCATAACCAGTTGTCTCCTGAAGAGCTTATAAATGCAATTTTAAAAGCACCGATTGATCTTTTAATTAATGGTGGTATAGGTACCTATATTAAGGCAAAAGAAGAAAGTCATATAGATATTGGTGATAAGGCTAACGAAAATTTACGTTGTAATGGTTCTGATATTAGAGCAAAAGTAATAGTAGAGGGTGGTAATATAGGTGTGTCACAGCTTGGAAGAGTTGAGTATTCAAGGCAAGGAGGAAAAATTAACACTGATTTTATAGATAATTCTGCTGGTGTAGATTGTTCGGATCACGAAGTAAATATTAAAATAATTTTAAACTTAGCTGTAAAAAATAAGGTTATTACATTTGGAGAAAGAGATGAGTTACTTAAAGCCATGAGCAAAGAAGTTGAAGAGTTAGTGTTGGAAGATAATTATAAGCAAACTAGAGCAATTACTATAATGGAAAATGCCGGAAGTTTTAATTTGGAAATGCTTGCGCAAAATATTAAATCTTTAGAATTTTCTAATATTCTAGATCGAAAAGTTGAATTTTTACCAGATGATAAAAATTTATCTGATCGTGAAAAGAATTTAGAAAAATTAACTAGACCAGAGCTTGCGGTAATACTTTCTTACAACAAAATGTCTTGTTATAAAAGAATTATTTCAAGCGATATCTTATCTCAGGATTATTTTAAAAAATTTTTAATAGAGTATTTTCCTAGAGTAATACAAGATCAATTTAAGGATTTTATATTATCAGGACCTTTATCTAAAGAAATTATAGCAACAGTGATTACCAATAAATTCATAAATCGTCTCAGCGGTCCTTTAGTAAATTATATAGAATCATCCACAAATAAGCGGGTAGATGAGATTATTTGTCAATATTTCATTACTGAAGAACTTTTTGGTATCGAAGAATTATGGAAACAAGTAGAAGAATTGGATGATAACAAATCCATCTCTGCTCAACTACAAATTGAATTATTTAGTGAACTGCTAAAAATTTTAAGAAGAGGTATAGTCTGGCTATTAAAAAACAATGTTTTTTCTTCAGATATAATAACAACAGTTAGTGAATATAAAAATGATGTACTAAAACTAATACATATATTGCCAGAATTATTATTGGGAGACAATAAAGAGCGTTTTACAAAAAAATTCAGTTATTATATAGAGCAGGGGTTAGAAAAAGATTTTGCATATAGAATGAGTGGCGTAGAATTTTTAGTTTCAATATTCGATATATTATCAATGGCTAAAAAAACAAATTTAGATAAAGAACATATTACTAAAATGTATTTTGCTATAGGAAATGAATTATTTATTGATTGGTTAAGACGCCAAGCTGATAATGATAAGCGTAGCAATAGCTATTGGTTTAATTTATCTAAGCAGGTAATAAAAGACGATCTATATCAAAAACAACGAAATCTTTTGTATAAAGTTATATCTGAGTCTGAAGAGCATAGTTTAGATTGTTGGATAGCAAAATATCAAGATAATTACAATATTGTGAAAAATTTTGTGAACTTGTTGAAGCAACAGAAGATACTTGATGTGAATATGATTATAGTAGCAAATAAAAAGCTAGAATTGCTACTAATTTAGCTTTAGAAGTTTGATGAAGTTTTTATTTAGAAAAATTTTCATCAAACTTTAACCAAAACTAATCAATATTTTGTACGACAATCCGCTAGCAACAGAAGTTACAAAAGCTCCCCATAGCATATCTACTATTGTAACTATTACAGGCCAATCTTTTATAGTTGCTTGATTTGTTAAATCATATGCTCCGTAAGCTATTAGCCCCAGTATAAATCCAGAAAGTAAAACTTGAAGAGTTTTAACATCAGATTGCAAAGCTGGCGTAATTATCAAATATGCTATCCCAAAACAATAAAGCGGGTAAAAAACCATCGCAGGCATGAAATTAAAATTTTCTGCGAATATATGGCCTAAATGCACTCTATAAAATCTTGACCCCATTACATTAAGCCAAATAAAATCTATTGCAACAATTATTAATAATGATAATATCCACGAATATATTAAATGTTTCATGATACGTTTCCTTGCAAAATTATTTATTAAAGCTTCTAGTGAAATAGTCATATAGATGTCAATACTCATTGGTTATATTCTAGCTCATAATGCTTAATATAGCAATTTAAGTTACGATGAAGAATTATCCTTTAAAAGAAATCTACTTAAATTAAGATAATAATCTTTAGCCATTTATCTTGACATAGTTTATTTTTTTGTGTGAACACGCTACAATAAATTCCAAAAAGCGATATATTTCATCAATCATTAGGTAAATTTTTAACTTTTAATGGTAAGATTTAATCTTAACGGGTATTTTATATAAAAATAAATAAAAGGATATTATGAATCAAAAATCATTTAATATCAGAAAAGATTTAGCCTTAGCCTATCAAATATTACAATATCTTAATCTTGATGATCATACCTATACACATCTTTCTGCTAGGTCTGAAAGAGGTTTTTTTATATATCCATTTGGTTTATTATTTTCACAAGTAACTTCCGACAACCTACTTGAAGTGACATTAGACGGAAAAGTTATATACGGGTCAGAATCTCAATATAATAAAACTGGATACATTATTCACGGTCAGATATATAAACAACGCCCAGATATCAATGCAATATTTCATCTACATACCCCTGAAATAGTTGCCGTTTCTAGTTATAAAAATGGCCTTATGCCTTCGAGTCAATGGGCTTTGCATTTTTACAATCAAATTGCTTATCATGATTATGATTCTTTGGCTTTAAGTTTTGATCAGGGCAAGAGGATAGCAGAAGATTTAAAAAATTATTTTGTAATTTTGTTACGAAATCATGGTTCTATTACTTGTGGGCGCACAATACAAGAAGCAATGTTTTATACATATCATTTGCAACAAGCATGTAAAACTCAAGTACTTACTTTGGGTATGACTCAAAAAATTGATGATATAATTATGCCTAGCAACGAAATATGTCAAAATACAGTGCAAGATTTGTTAGCCTTTGAAAAAAATTTAGGAGAACGTGATTGGAAGGCTTGGGTTAAACTAATAAACGCCGACACAAGAAATAATGATGCCAATATAATTGAAGAATTGATCGCTAGGGAACCAATATTTAATCAGCCTGAGAATTTTAGAAGAGCTAGGCAGGATATTGAAACACAAATATGTGATGAATTCACAGGTATTACATCAAATGGTAAAATTTATGCGAAACAAGAAGTTGTAGAAACATTATTCGAGCACTATAATAATGTGAATTACACAGACATTTGGGAAACTTCAGAATTTCAGCTTATTAAGATAGCGGCTGATAATTATTTACTTAATTATAATTTACTCCATAATAAAATAACGCGAACAAGAAGATCTACAATTTGGCGTAACGTTAACGGCAAATGGAAAATATTGTTTCATCAGGGAACTGTTATTTGAAAATTAAATAACAGTGTGCTTTATAATATGACACAACAGGCATTTACAAGAGTATAATATGCAAATTTTAAGCGATAATTACTTTTTTTGTGTTTCAGAATAGACAATAAAAGCAGTTGCTGGAATAATCATAGCAGCACCCAATATGCTATACTTATCAGGGCTATCATTAAATAATAGATAGCCAACTATTAATGAAATAGGTAGTTCCAAATATCTATAAGGAGCTAAAGCTGAAGCATCAGCATAACTGAAAGCTTGAAGTAAACAATATAATATCATATTAGCTCCAATACCTAATAGCATAAATAAACAAATATGCTGTATGCTTAATTCCTGCCAATTCAGAATAGCTTGCGGCATAGCTAATAGACTACTTATTAAAGCTGAATAGAATAACATAGCCAGCATAGATTCTTTTTTCACCACGCTTTTATTAATAACATCCAAGCTAGCAAAAATTATTGCGCCAAATAATAACGTCATACTATCAAATCTACAACAATCATGTAGCCTTAAAGTTGTTATAATTCCAGCAAAACCTATTAAGGTAACTATCCATCTTGATAAGGTGACGTTTTCTTTCAAAAAGATTCGAGCAAGTATTAATACGAAAATAGGAATAGAAAAATTTACTATTGTTGCTGTTGCTATTGGTACAATTGTAATTGAATACATCCAGCTAGACATACCAAAAAATAACAACACCCCTCTTAAGATTTGCAAGGAAATATTACTAGTTCCAATACTATTTTTTCCCTTAAGCAAAATTACGGGTAATATCACTAAAAGACTAAAAAAGAAACGGCAAAAAATTACTTGCCCGATACCAAGTTGAAAGCCTGTAAATTTAGTTATCACATCATTAGTAACACTTATCAGCAAGCTAACAAAAAACCAAGATACTGCTAGTAAACTCTTCTTATTATTTAAGTTCATTTATAAAATTCTGTTAAATATTTTTCAATGTCTAGTGCATTCGTTAAAGAAGTAGCTTCAAATTTATAGCCGCTACGTTTATTCATTTTAGTAAGTACATCATTTGGAGCAAATTCTAAAACATGCTCCACTTGTTCTTGTTCTAAGAGCAGCATAGTTTGTCTCCATTTAACTTGGCCTATTATCTGTTTAGTAAGAAGTTGGGGGATATCTTTTTTATCTATTATAAATTTTAAAGTGCAGTTATCAATAACTGGAATTAAGGGATCAGAAAATTCTAATTCATTAAGATGTATTTTCATTTCTATGGCAGCATTTTGCATTAAAGGGCAATGAAATGGGGCGCTAACTTTTAGTTTTATAGCACGTTTCCCAATTTTTTCTAGCTGAGATATAGCAAATTCTACCGCTTTTACGTTACCACTAATTACTATTTGCTCTGCCGAATTATCATTAGCGATTTCACATATACCGTAATTTTTAGCCGCCAAAATTATAGGCTCTAATTCATCGGTTGATGTTTTGAGGCAAGCCGCCATAGAGCCTATTCCTTCAGGGCATGAATTTTTCATAGCTACACCACGTTTTTGTAAAATTCTACTAGCATCAGCTATAGTCATGCTTCCTGCGGCACAAAGTGCTGTATATTGTCCTAAAGAATGGCCAGCAGCAACTTGGGCTAAAGTTGTAATTCTGCTACCTGACATCAGATGCTCGGTGAGTTTTACAATAGCAATTGATGCAGCCATTAATGCAGGCTGTGCATTAGCTGTGTCAGTAAGATCCTCTTCGGGCCCTTCAAACATAATTTTACTTAATTTTAACTTTAATGCCTCATCTACCTCATCAAAAACATTCCTAACTATAGTGTGATTTGCAGCAAGCTCTTTACACATACCAACAAATTGAGCCCCTTGGCCAGGTAATATTATTGCAGTTTTCATATATGGTTCTAATTTTTTAATTATTTATATCAATCTACATACCAATTTTGTCCAACATCTATAAGTCTAAATTTGTCTGCAGAAATATTATGCGTTTTACGCAAAGCATCAATTTGTTTTCCTGGTGCCTCATAAGATTCATCCGCCAGAGGAAAAGTAGCATAATGTATACCTAGAGCATTTTGAGCATTTAAATCTTTAAAAGCTAAAATAGCATCTTCGGGGTTCATATGATTATCTTTCATAAACCATCTTGGTTCAAAAGCCCCTATAGGAATAAGAGCCAAGCGAAAATTCTTATGCTTTTTTCTAGCTTGAAGAAAATGTTGACCTTCTACATAAGCTGTATCTCCAGCAAAATAAATATTACCAGAATCTTTTGTCTCTATTGTAAAAGCACACCACAGAGCTTTGTTATGATCAAATATTCCTCTAGCAGACCAGTGAACAGCCTCTTCAATGTGAATTTTCACATTGTTGTTTATAAAAACATACTCATCCCAATCATAAGCTTCACAAGATATATTTTTATCGTGTGACATTATAATTTGATCGTTTCCTAAAGTAGTAATAATTCTAGGTTTATCTCTATAATATATCTGTGTTAGTGTAGCAAGATCTAAATGATCATAATGATTGTGACTGATTAAAATCACATCAATTTTGGGTAAATCTTGCATCTTAATACCTGGGTCTATAACCCTTTTAGGTCCAGCCCAAGATATAGGACTTGCTCTTTTAGACCAAAGTGGGTCTGTTAAAATATTTAACCCCGCAACTTGAATTAAAACTGTAGCATGTCCTACAAAGGATATTCTCAGTTTACCATCATTAATAACGCTAGGTGGGATGTCGTATATCTCATTTTTAATATTTTCAGGCCAAGCTTCTCTTTTTGAACTTACTTTCCATTTAATTAAGTCCCACAAATTTTTAGTATTTCTATATTGTGGATTTTTATTATGAAACACTTTGCCATCAAAATGATCGCTTTTTGGTCCTTTATAGTAATCAAACGCATGAATAGGCGGCATTAAAAATACAATTAGTATTATTATGAATATAGAGGCAAATTTTGTAATCATAGAATTTGAATTTGAATTATTAATAGTTATTTTTGCCAAGGTGCAGAAGAAAAATTTTCTAAAAGAATATTATTAGCTAATGTTATGGGATAATCTTTATTCGATAAATATTCGTCTTTTCTTATGAGAAGCATTACTGTGTTTTCTGAAAAAGAACATAATTCTCCAATTTTTATATTATTAGCCATAACTTCAGATCTATTTGGAATATCTTTTGGTATGGTATATTTTGCGCAAGCTCGCATAATCTGTTTTCTTATCATGCCTTGATATTTTGCACGCGAAACAACTTCTTGCCCAACATAACAACCCTTTGTGTAGCTTATAGCTTTTAAAGCTTCGGCGCCGTATTCTATAGGAAAAGACTTGCCTTGTAGCATATCTGTAAATCCGTCTGGTATAACAAAATCAAATTTATGACTTATGTATATATCTTTTTCATTAACTAGAGAAACCTCATGTTTATTAGCTATCAATCTCCAACCTAATTTTTCATATCTAGGATCTTGATAGCACATCATATCATTTTCTGGTTTTAAAGATGAATAAAATATTTGAAATTCATCCGTTAAGTCTTTAAAGATTATAGGCAATCGCATTCTATAGCTGATAAGCTTTTCTACCAAGGCTTTTTTTTGTTTTAAATCAACATCTATCAAGAGTCCATTTTGAAATTTTGTTATAAAGAAATCGAATAAATATCTACCCTGCGCACAAAGCATAAAGCTATATATACAGGCTTGAGTTTTCAATAAATTAATGTCATTAGTTATAATACCTTGCAAAAACTTAGCTACATCTACCTCATAGGCATGAATAAGAATTAATCCACGTTCTAGTAATTCGTAATTTTGCATAAGCAATTTAAATATAAAAATTTAAAGAACACATTTGTTTTGTGTTGTTATTATAAAAGAAATATTAAAAAAAATCAATTAGGGAATATATTGCTTTATAGCTTTGTATGATCTAGGACCAAATTGGTTCTTGTAAGTATATCTGCTGCTGGAATGGTTATGCATTCATAACCGAATTGTCTATAAACAGTATAATGTAGTACTTCAAATTTCAAAGACTCTTCTAAAGTTATAGTTCTAGCTGATGTATTTTCAATAAAACCTAGATTTTCTATAAAAAACACCCTTTTGTTCTAGATGTTGTGGTTGATTATTCTTGCCACCTCTTCAATTAAATTACTAGAAAATGGGTAACCTAGATATTGAGCTAGAGCATATGTACAAACAGGGGAACGATCATAAAATTGAATTTTATTTTTAGCTGAAGAATTTATTGTAGAATTATTGAGCTGTCTTGCTTTTTGCAAAGATATAATCTTGTCTATAAAATCTTTAGATTTCCAGGGCTCTTTTAAACCAAGTCTCTGTTGCTCGGCGATAACATCTGTAGCTGCTTCTTTTGCACAAAAATAGCCCACTTCAGCCAAAGCTTTAATTAGAGTGGTCTTTCCAGAGCCAGGAGCCCCTGTTAGTATATAGCGCTGCATAAGTTATTTATATATATTCACAATTTAGTAGTTGAATCAATCCAGGCTATATTACCATCAGAACGTTGATAAATTACATTTATTCTAGAGCTTGCAGCATTTTTAAACATCAACGTTGGTAGATTCTCTAACTCCAATTTCATTACAGCCTGGCTAATGGTTAAAGTATTTATGTCTATAGGCTTTTCTTCTATAATTACCGGATTATTTTCAGACGCCGCCACTTCTTCTTCAAGCTCATCTTCTAAAGCCATTTGATATAAATTAGGGTTAAAAATATATTTAGTGGCTTTTATAACTTCTTGATCTACAAAATAGTCTTTAATGTCATGTTGATGATTTTTTATTTTAGATTTATATTTTCTTAGCTGTTTTTCTAATTTAGCCAAAGTTACATCAAAACTTTCATAAATATCTTGGGCCGTATATTCAGAAAATATCGTTATATGATTTCTAACACCGTCATGCAATGTTATATTACATGTTATACGATGATTATTTTGAACAAAATTTATATTTGCACTAACTGCTTGTTGAAAATATTTTGAAACTACTGCTTTTAACTTATTTTCTGCGTGGGAATAAACATTATGATGAATTTTTATGTGTTGCGATGAGATATGAACTTGCATATTATATAAATCTCCTTTTTTAATAGTGTTGTAAAGACACTATATATTAGTTTAGTCTAAATATAAACTTTGGTGTAATTTATTTATTTATTTATTTGTTGCCTAGAGCTAAAAATAAACGATAAAAGCACAACTCATCCCCCAATCTTTGGGTTTAGGTTTTGTTTGTTTGAATTCAATTAAAAT
>CANGIW010000026.1:15000-17534 GCA_947454145.1 Rickettsiales bacterium | reverse complement strand
GGATAATCCTAAATGCAAAATAATTATCCTAGATCAAGTAACCGATCCTCAAAATCTAGGCGCAATCCTTCGTTCAGCAGCAGCCTTTGGCATTAATGCGGTAATTTATCCAAAAAATGGTAGTGCAACAGAAAATGCAACAGTTGCAAAAGCAGCATGTGGAGCGCTAGATATGGTACCCCTTATAGAAGTGACTAATATTAGCACGACTTTGTTGGAACTTAAGAAAGAAGGATTTTGGTCAATTGGAATGGACGGATCAGCGAAACAATCTATTTCGAGTGCGAAGAATTTATTTGATGGAAAATTGGCTGTGGTTATGGGATCAGAAGGCGCTGGTATAAGGCCACTCGTTATGAAAACTTGCGACCTTATAGTAAAATTGCCAATCAATTCTGCGATGGAAAGCTTGAATGTTAGCACTGCAGCAGCGATTGTTATGTGGGAAGTAAGTAAGGGTTAGGAGATCAAGTGCAAAAATCTGATATTCTATTCGATCCAAATCTCATATTACATAATTCATCACTACGCTTAAGAGCGATCAATGAAGATGATATAACTAAATTCTCTAAACTCGCTGCAGAGTTAATAAGCGCGTGGAAATATTTTGCATGCAAAATGGAAAATGCAGATGATATGGAAGCTTATATAAAAGAATCGCTAAATCAACGTCGTTTAGGATTGAGACAAACTTTTGCAATCGAAAATATTGAAACCAACGAAATAATGGGATCAACAGCTTTGGGAAACTACTCACAAAACGATCAGCGCATTGAAATTGGTTGGAGTTTCTTGAGAAAAGAATTTCAAGGCACTGCCGTCAATCAAAATGCGAAGTTTTTATTGCTGCAATTTGGATTTGAGCAGCTAGAGTTGAAAAGAATAGAATTTAAAACAGATGTACTAAACCAAGCAGCCAGAAAGGCTTTGTTAAAGATTGGAGCAACTGAAGAAGGAATATTGCGTAGTCACACTTTGATGCCAGACAATAGAAGGCGCAATACGATATATTATAGCATTCTACGCGATGAATTGTCTAATGTAATGAGCAATGTTTTTGATGGATATAGCGATTTAAAGATAAGTAATTCCAAAATCTCACTTGAATTAAATTCAGGGTTGCGATAGAATACCAACAACATAACCAATAGAGAATAAATCATGCCAAAATTCCTAGAACCACTTATCATGGGCAACCCTATCCTTCTAGAAAGATCACTCGAAGTAGATAATATTTTGTCGTCCGAAATTCAAGAACATATTACAGATATGCTCCATACCGTTCAAACTATCGGCGAACGCGTTGGCCTTGCAGCTCCACAAGTGGGAATTTTAAAACGAATTGTAGTTTTTAGGATCCCAGCAAAACCTGTAAATCCGAGATACGCAGCTACAGCAGATCCAGACCAAATCGAAATGCCATGGACAACTTTTATCAATCCAGTTATCACACCTCTGTCGGATTCAGTAACAGCTGGATGGGAAGGATGCATTTCTGTTCCTGGAATGATGGGGAAAGTTGACAGATTTGATCATATAAAATATACATATTTCGATGAAAATGGTGCATTTCATGAACGTGAAGCTAAAGGGTTTCATGCGCGCGTGATGCAGCATGAGTTTGATCATTTGGATGGAATTTTATTTCCAATGCGCGTGAAGGATATGAAAGATTTTGGGTATGAAAGCGAGATTGTAAAGAATTTAGGGTGATTATGAAAGAATTAGAAGTCTTTAGGACATCTCATTGGGTTATATCTCACCGCTCTGATTCACGATATCCAGGATATTTAATAGCATCTTCTAAAGACAAAATAGATGATTTTCAAAAACTCACCGCAGAAGCGATGAGCGACCTCAAAATAGCTCTAACGAAAGCGGAACGCTTAGTAATTTTGGTATATGGGCAATCCAAAGCTATAATCGCAAAATTAGGACAACATGAAAAGATCATTCATTTTCATATCGTCCCAATAAGTAGTATTTTGGCAAAACATATTGCACATCACCCACAATATTCTACAATAACACCAGAAGAAAAAAGAATTCTGCTCTATGTTAACAAAGAATATTGCGAAATACCACTCAACGAGCAACAAAAAGAAGAAATACTCCTAGAAGTATCCGCGCTAAGAAAAAAACATGAAGAATTATGAGCTCAACTTACATCTCTCTTTTAATAAGCGTGATAGCTGGATTATTATATAAAAATAATAAGGCCTTATTTGGCGCTATCATTGCCACAAATTTGATTGGATTATATTCAGGAATAATAAATCTTACGGGAGCATTGTCTATAGGAGTGTTAGCAGCACTCACATTCTTGCATTCTCGCCCCGCAACCAAGAACAAAATATTAAAAACTGCATTATTTATTGGGGTGATAACAGTTACAGCAGGACTTGCTTTTCATGCAATACCAGGCTTTTTCAACACACTCATCGCAGATAAAATACAAATCTCAGATTTATCATGTCCATTTTCTATGTATCTAAATTTCGACAAAGTTATGGCAGCGCTAATAATTTATTCTA
>CANGIW010000026.1:0-10000 GCA_947454145.1 Rickettsiales bacterium | reverse complement strand
GTTTTTCTAACCAACAATTATCTTAATCGCGCTACATACATATAAAATCAATCACTATATTCTCCAAAAAGTGAAATTTAGGTAAAACAATCAATAATAACAAAATTAAACTACAAGAATTTATCTTGTAATCTTTTATATACAACTAATTTTCAAACGCCTATTTAATTTTTGAATAAATATTATAATTGTTTTCTTATCGTACTATATAGCATCAATATGTGGTCTTAAAAGCTAATATAACACAAAGACACAACAATTGGATAACAAAAATGATAATCCTAAAAAATTCATTTAATTAGTTACACTTATTTTTTGAACTTGGTTATGTTTTAAATGGTACAACTAATTACAACTCAAAAAATTAATGCATGATAAGCTTAGAATTGATATAAAGTTCGAATACAAAAATGCTTATACTCTAGTTGAGTTTATACCCTCAATATTGGATCAAGGAATGCAATATTTACTCCAGAATAATAGTAATATTAAGAATGCTTTGCTACTTAAAGCAATATCAACTTATCTAAGTATTTCGTTTATTTTACCGTTATTTAAATGATAGATTTTATCAGTCATCTTTGCCAACTCCTGATTATGGGTTACAATAATTACTGCAATATTTTGCTCTTTAGCAATAGAAATAAATAATTGGAAAATTTCTGCAGCTCTTTGGGGATCTAAATTTCCAGTAGGCTCATCTGCCAAAATTAATGATGGTTTATTGATAAGAGCTCGCGCAATAGCAACACGTTGCTGCTGTCCACCTGAAAGTTCTGAGGGTAAATGCAATTTGCGGTCAGCAAGACCCATAACATCAAGCCACATATTGGCCTCATTTCTAGCTTCTTTATAAGAACCTCGTAATAATTGATGCACTATAGCTATATTATCTATTGCATTGAAATCTGGTAGCAGAAAATGATATTGATAGACAAACCCGATAAATTTGAGTCTTATTTCTGTTTTTTGCTTATCCGTGATTGTTGAAACATCTTGATCTTTAAAGTATATTTTTCCAGATGTACTTATGTCTAAAAGACCCATCAAATGTAATAAAGTAGATTTACCACTACCAGAAGCACCAATAATAGCAACCACTTCACCCGCTTTTAAGCTGAAATTTATATCCTGTAGAACTTCTATAGAAACATTTTCTTTCCTATATTGCTTTGAAATATTTTCTAATTTTAAAATATCATTCATACTTCATAGCCTTTACAGGATCTAAACTAGCTGCTTTATATGCCGGATATATTGTTGCAATTAAGCAGCATATAGAAGAAATGGAAGAAGCGAATATCACATCAGCATTTTCAATTTTACAAGGTAAATTTTGTAGGAAATATATAGCCGGCTCTAGAAATTTAATATGTAAATTACTCTCAAAAAAAATTCTTATATAATCAATATTATAAGCTAATACTAGACCCAACATAACTCCAAAAAAAGTACCCAAAAATCCTATTATACAACCAATTAATATAAAGATCATTAATATTTGTTGCCTACTGGCACCCATTGTGCGCAGTATCCCTATATCTTTAGTTTTTTCTTTAACTAACATAAATAAACTAGATACTATATTAAAAGCAGCTACAATTATTATTAAAGTTAATATTAAAAACATAGTACTACGTTCCATAACGATAGTGTCTAAGAATTGTTTATTTATAATTTGCCAATTACTAATTGAATAATTGTAGTCTAGCAATTTATTAATACGCCAAGAATATTCCATTGCTTTATTATGATCATTTGTATAAATTTCAATTTTATTGACCCGATCTTTCATGCCAAAAAATTTTTGAGCCATATTCAATGACATCAATATTGTTAAATGATCATATTCGTAGATGCCGCTGGAAAATACCCCACCTATTACAAAGTTTTTTGCCCTTGGTATAGAGCCCATAATAGTAGAATTAGTACTTGGACTTATAAGATATATGTCATCTCCAACGCTTACATTTAAAATCCTAGCTAGTTCATCGCCTATAAGAATTTGGTCTTTTTCCTCTAAAGCCAAAGAACTACCTAAAATCACATTATTAAAAATTTTGGATTTATACTGCAACTTATCGTTTTCAAATGCTTTTACTATAACCCCGCGATCAATATTTTTATCCTTATTAGTAGCAATAGCTTGGCTATCTATTGTTGCAATAGCAGATGTAACATAGGTTTGATCAGAGATTTTTTGGATGATTTGATTATAAGTTTCTGGTTCTAAATTTTGTGGATTTAACCTTACTATAACATCACTTTCTCCGCCAATAATATTATTGGTAAGTTCTGCATGAAAACCATTCATTACAGACATAACAACTATTAAAGCAGCAACACCAATAATAACTCCTATTAAAGAAAAAGTTGAAATAACTGAAATAAATCTATTACTTCTAGAAGACTTAAAATATTTAAATGCTAAAATTGATATAAATTTAAAATTCATTTGGCATTAAATAGCTTAATCATATTTTCTACAAGTAAATCAGGCGTGATACTATATTTTTGTAAAGTACTACGATCTTTTATCTCAATGATATTTTCATTAATAAACTTTTTGCCAATAATTACTTGCCATGGGCAACCTATTAAATCTGCATTAGCAAATTTCATACCCGCACTATCACAGGAATCATCATATAATATAGAAATACCAGAGTCTTGTAACTTATAATAAATTTCATTACAAATATTGTTCACAAGTTCATTGTTACCATCTAGATTTATTAAATTTATAAAAAATGGAGCAACTTCTTTAGGCCATTTTATTCCGTGCTCGTCAAAATTAGCTTCGATAATAGCTCCAACAAGTCGTGAAACTCCTATTCCATAAGAACCACAATATGGGGCTATCATGCTACCGTCTGGCCCTTGTACCAAAGCATTCATCATTTGGGTATACTTAGTACCGAAGTAAAATATATGACCAACCTCTATAGCTTTATGGGACTTTATTTGATTAAGATCCACAGGGCAATTATTGCTATCATGCTTTTCACTATCAGCCGCATACAGGGAAGTTAAATAATCAAAATCATAATTTTTTTCATCAATATTCTCTAACTTTTTATCATAATATATAGTACTTTCTCCTGTAGTAGCCAATATTTGAAATTCATGACATAAGTTACCACCTATAGCTCCACTATCAGCTAATACCGGAATAGTTTTTACCCCTAAAGCTTTGAAAATCTTTAGATAGGTAACAAACATATTTTTATAGGTATTAATTGCAGAATCTTTGTCTATATCAAAAGAATAGCCGTCTTTCATTAAAAACTCTCTGCCCCTCATCACACCAAATCTAGGACGGATCTCATCTCTAAATTTCCACTGAATATGATAAAAATTCTTAGGTAACTGTTTGTATGATTTAATATCTTTTCTGATTATATCGGTTATTAATTCTTCACAAGTGGGTCCAAACAACAACATATTATCATGGCGATCAGCAAATTTTAGCATCTCTTTACCGTAAACTTCTAGTCTTTGTGATTCTTGCCATAATTTTAAAGGCTGAATACAAGGCATAAGAATCTGTATGCAACCACCTTGATCTAAGCCTTTGCGTATTATATTTGCTATGTTATCTAGAACTCTTAAACCTAAAGGAAGCCAGCTATATATACCAGCAGCAGATTGTCTTACCATTCCACTACGTAGCATTAATACATGAGATGTGATCTCTGCGTCACTTGGTTTTTCTTTTAATGTTGGAATAAAATATTTTGATAATCTCATAGTATTTATTATAATAAATATACTTAACATTTAACATAATACACTAATAGTGCTGATTATGCTTTTTTAAAATTCTAAGAATTATTGCGATTTTCTACTCATACCCATTATATTGTAGCCACAATCTACATAATGAACTTCTCCAGTAACACCAGATGATAAATCACTTAATAAATAAAGGGCTGCTTTAGCTACATCTTGTTGAGAAGTATTTCTAAGCAATGGCGCTGTTGCTGCATGCACATCCAGCATTTCTGTAAAATCACCAATAGCCCTTGCTGCCAATGTATTTATAGGCCCAGCTGAAATAGCATTTACTCGCGCACCTTCTTTACCTAAATCAACAGCTATATATTTAACACTACATTCTAGAGCAGCTTTTGCAACACCCATAACGTTATATTTTGGAATAACTTTTTCTGCGCCAAAATATGAAAGAGTTACGCTACTAAAACCTGGATTCATTAATTTCTCTGCACCTTTCAACAGACTAAGTAAAGAATAACAAGAAACATTCATCGATTCTAGAAAATGCTCCCTAGTGGTATCTAGATATCTACCATTAAGAGCAGATTTATTAGCAAAAGCAATAGCATGTACTATAAAATCTATTTTCTGCCATTTATTTTCAATATTATTGAACAGCTGAGTAATACTTTCTTCCCTACTGACATCACATTCATAAACCGTTTCACAACCTAATTCTTCAGCTAAAGGCATTATACGTTTATGTAGAATTTCTCCTTGATATGTTAAGCAAAGCTCGGCTCCACTGTTTTTTAAGGTTTTTGCTATAGCCCAAGCGATAGATTTATCATTGGCTATACCAGTAACAATACCCTTTTTACCCGACATTAATTTATCCATTCTAAATATTATTTTTAATAAAATTATTTAACTACACTCATTTACACTATACTATACTTTTATATTCAATTTTATTTTTTGTATAGTGAAAAATCATTGTCTAAAAAAATTAAGTTATCAAAATTTATTTCTCTCTATCTGAAGATAACGTAAAAAAATAATTAATATTATACTACTTAAATATATCAACATTTTTTACAAACCAAGATTTTAATCTCTAAAAAATAAAATCTATGTTTTTTTATCGCATTTAATATAACTATTTTATTTATCTTTTTAATTGCAGTCTAATATGTAATGCGCACAATACTTCAATTGCATTTATATATGTAACTTTTAAAGTTATTTTTAGGTGCTATATACAACTTTTCTAGGAATAAAAGTTAAATTTTGTAGATCTATATTAAATCGGAGTTGATTTTTTTAATAATTATACTGTATAATATGCTTATGCAGTAAATGCGTTATTAAATATCGTTTAATTATAGTTAAGTATTATGAATATATCCAATTCTACAGAAAATGAGTCCAATAAAAAAATAGATCCCATAGATATGGTAGTGGGAGAACGTTTAATGAAAAGACGACGATTGATGGGTTATAGCCAAAGTGAAGTTGCGGAAGCTACAGGTGTAACTATTCAACAAATTCAAAAATATGAAAAAGCTGTGAATCGTATTTCAAGCAGCCGCTTGTATAAATTAGCTCGTTTGTTAAAAGTACCAGTATCTTATTTCTTTACAACAATTGATTCTTTGCAAGACGAAAATACTGCTTTTTTTGCCGAAGATTCTGCTCAAGTTTATGGTGAAGATATAGATGCTAAAATTGAAAGCGAAGAAAATGCAAGTGATAGAGAAATAATTTATTTGGTTAGAGCTTACAACAATATTGCTAATCAAAATGTAAGAAAGCATATTCTTGAACTAACAAAATCAATAGCCAGCTCTTAACTCTTAAACAAAACTAAATAACACGAGATTTGCAAATATTTTATATATTGTTTGTTATCTACATCTCTCGTGAAATTTAGTGAATAAACTTCTAAAATATCCTTTTTTTACTTATATCTAGTCTTGTAATTTTATACAAAATTACTTTTAAAACACTACTAGTATAAAACATCTACAAATTTTGTTATCTAACTATTTTATTGAAGTTTTTAATACAATATAGTAAAATAATACACTATTAGGAATTGTTTATTCCATTCATTATCAAATCTTATTCTTATATTATTATTTATGAAATTTTATAAAATTATTGTTATTGCTGTGTTTTTACTACAATCTTTTTGTACAAAAGCTAGATGGGCAGAATATAAAGATGCAGATTACTCAATAAAAAATTTAAGTTATATAGACATTGCAGCCGATGGCCTTTACACTTGGGAAACTAAAATCGAATATAAAGTCTTAAATGAAAGTGGCAGATCTTATTTTGCTAATTACAGACTTTATTACAATAGTTCAGCAGAAAAGATAGACATTTTAAGAGCTGAATGTAAAACCAAGGGGAAGACTTACAAGGTTGATTTAACTAATATTGAGGACAAACCACTTGCTAGTAGCCAAAAGGGATTTGATCAAAATAATCAAATACTTATAGCTTTTCCTAATATTGAAATAGGATCTGAAGTTTTTATAGAATATAAAATTAAAACATTTAAAACTTTTTTGGCAAATAATTTATTTATTGGTTTAGATTATTATGGCTATATAGAAAAAAACTCCCAACTACATATAAATTCTAAAATACCATTTTATATAAATGTAAATAATCCAAAAAATGCGTTACAGATAAAAGAAACAAAAAAAAATGGATTATATTCTTTAAATATTACTAGTAAAAAGCCTATTTTTGATTACGTTATAAATGAAACTGGTACTTTAAACCCAGACAACAAGCATTATGTTACAATTTCATCAATTAAGGATTGGAAAGAACTTTCTAACAAAATTGCATCAAAATACGAAAATGTAATTAATCAAAAATTACCTGATTTATTCGAGAAAATAGCCAAAGAAGCAAAAAAAATTAAAAATCCAATTGATCAAATTAATAAAGTCACCTCTATGCTGAACGATAAGGTGCAATATATGGGTGATTGGAGATCTATAGAAGGAGGATATTTTCCTCGAGATTTATTAGCAATTGCTAATAGTCAAATTGGCGACTGTAAAGATTTTGCGTCAAGTACAGCTGCAATATTAAAAATATTAGGTTATACTACTCAGGCTGCTTTAGTTTTCAGAGGTTATCCTTATGATCCCAAACATAGATTATATAATCTTGCCTATCCGTATTTATTTAATCATGCAATTTTGCGCGCAATCGACAAACAGGGGAAAATATATTGGATAGACCCAACGAATATAATGAGTATGGCGCAAAATATTTTTCCAGATATATCTGATAGACCAGCTTTGATTCTTGATTCAAAAGCACCGGAACTATCTTATACAGATGCAATAGATTATACAAATCCTATTTATATATCTAACTTAGAGTTATATATTGACAAAAAAAATGCTGTTGCTGATATAAGTGGCAGCACTGATTTCAAAGGACTAACTGCTAAAAGTTTTACTGCTTGGGGGTTGTTTGAATCTCAACAAAAGATTAATGATTCCGTCTTTTTTAAAATTGCAGGAAGAAACTTATCTGATAGTGAAAAAAAATTCATCAAACTTAATAATAAACTTACTTCAAGAATTGTTGAAGATTTGAATGTGAAATTTGCCTATATAGATAAAAATTTAATTGTAAAAAATGATAATTCTATTTCAGTGCCTGTAGTAAATTTTTCTTATGGTATTTTAAATGACGTTGATGGTCAAATCTCAGACTTAACATTTTCTCCTTACATTGATAGACAATTTATTACTATAAAAAACCAAAATAGCTCTGATTTAAAAAATCTAAATCATGCAATATATAGTAAATGGATTGACTATATAATCACCGCAGAAAATGTAGGTAAGGATATTAAAGTGCAACAAAATTTGATTTACAAAGTTCCAATAATAAGATCTTTAGACTTAACTAGCCCTGAATATATTAAATTAAAAGAAGACTTGAGAAAATTAGGCCAGTCTTTTATGATAAATCTTAATAATGAATAAAGGTGATTTTATCTAAATAAATGGACGCAATAATAATAGGCGATATCAAGCTTAAAGGTAAAGCTATCCTTGCACCAATGTCTGGTGTTACGGATATACCCTTCAGAAAGCTCGCAAGAAAATTAGGAGCACCTCTTGTAATTTCAGAGATGGTTGCCTGTAGAGCTATGATAATTGAAAATAGTAAAGCTTTGCGTAAGTCTCAAATCGAGACAAGTGATTTAAATAATTCTTGTGTACAGTTAGCGGGATGTGAACCAGAAGTGATGGCAGAAGCAGCTAAGATGAGCGAGTATGCTGGCGCTAGAATGATTGATATTAATTTTGGTTGTCCTGCAAAACGTGTTACTAACGGATATGCAGGTTCTAGCTTGATGAAGGATCCAATTCTAGCTAAAGAAATTATAAGAGCTGTGGTAAAAGCTGTACAAATACCAGTAACATTAAAAATGCGTACTGGTTGGGATGAAAATTCACGCAACGCCCCAGAACTTGCAAAAATTGCTGAGAACGAGGGTATAAAGATGGTAACAGTGCACGGTAGAACTCGTTGTCAATTTTATAGCGGTTCATCTGATTGGAATTTCGTAAGAAATGTAAAAAATAATATCTCTATACCACTTATAGTAAACGGCGATATTAAATCTTTTGATGACGTTGATAATGCTCTGGAACAATCAGGTGCAGATGGTGTTATGATAGGACGAGGAGCTTATGGTAAACCTTGGATTTTAAACCAATTTGCACATTATATTGAAACAAAAGAAAAAATATCTAAACCTTCTAATAAAGAACAAAAAGAGATAATTTTAGAACATTATCAAGATATTTTATCTCATTACGGATTAGAGCACGGAATAAAAATAGCCCGTAAGCATTTAGGATGGTATAGTGCTGGTTTAGACAATGCTGCAAATTTTAGAGCAACAATAAATCAAACTAATGATCATAACGAAGTATTTAAAATAGTTGAAGATTTTTACAGTTTTTTCGTGTAGTATCTGATACATTAGGCTTTTATATCAAAATTCAGGGTTATAGCAATATTGCAAATTATATTATTCAAATATCGTATAATGTAAAAATATTGTTATTTTTTGATTTTGAGCATAAATAGCTATAGACTTTTGCAGTCAATTCTGTAAAATGTTAGTATAAAGAATTTAAAAATTTTAATTTATTCAATTTTAATAAGGTATCTAGTGAGTAAAGTCTTAAACGCAAAACATAAATTAAGTCGTTGTCTACAAGCAACCATTTGGGATAACACAAAAAATACATACGAAAAAAGAAATTATAAACCTGGTCAGCATGGTCCTTTAAGTAGAACTAAACTATCAGATTATGGTTTGCACTTACAAGCCAAACAAAGATTGAAAGCACATTACGGTGGACCTAGAATCACAGAAAAGCAATTTAGAAATCTATTCTCATTGGCTCGTGCAAAAAAAGGTAACACTGAAAATATATTTATAGGTTTACTAGAAAGTAGATTGGATGTAGTTATTTACAGATTAGGAATAGCAAAAACTATTTTTGCCGCAAGACAAATAGTTGGACATTCTCATGTTAAAGTAAATGGTAAAAAACTTAATATACCTAGTTACAGATTAAAAGTAGGTGACGTTATTTCTTTAAAAGACGCATCACGTAATATACCTGTTATACAAGAATCTGTGTCAGAAAACAGAGCTATTCCAGAATATTTGAATTTTGATTCAGCTAAAATGGAAGGACAATTTTTACGTATGCCTCATGATCTAGCTGAAGTTAGATTGCCTTTTGAAGCAGACATAAGACGTATAGTTGAGTTATATTCACACTAATAAGTGTGTTCTTACTGTCTTTTTTTATCAATAAAAATATTCAAAACCTCATGCTTTAAATAATTTTGAGGTTTTTTATTAAATCTTTTTGCAAAAATTCAAAACTAAAATCTATCTTATAAAATAAGATAGATTACTCTACAATATTACTGTTATTATTTGTATTCTGTGAACTCATATAAATATATTGGCTAAATATAAAAAAAGAAGATCATATTCTTTAATTTACATCAGTTTTAGGATCTACAAAAAACTATCCCATTATTTTTAAAACTCTATTTTTATCCACATTATCATTAATTAACCTCTTCTTTAATATAGAGGTATAAATTCACTAGAGAAACTAGTGACTATTTTTGGTATTCACGCCCCTGTTTCATTATTGTTATCATGCTTAAGGTCAAATTATACAACTATATCTTTTACCATAAG
>CANGIW010000025.1 GCA_947454145.1 Rickettsiales bacterium | reverse complement strand
GGGCGGATGTAAATGCTAAAGATAAAAATGGTTGGACAGCTTTGATTGGCGCAGTTTTTGAAGGTCATATAGAAATAGTAAAACAGCTGATTGCGTAAAAAGCTGATGTAAATGCCGTAAATAAAGATGAAAAAACAGTTTTGATGGTTGCAGCTTTCAGAGGTTATACGAAAATGGTAGAACAGCTGATTGCGGCAAAAGCTGATCTAAATGCTAAAGATAAAGATGGTAAAACAGCTTTAATGCTTACAGCTTTAAAAGGCTATAAAGAAGTAGCACAAAAACTCATTCAAGCAGGAGTAGATGTAAATGCCGTAAATAAAGATGGTAACACAGCTTTGATGTGCGCAGTTTTTGAAGGTTATACAGAAATTGTAAAGCAGCTGATTGAAGCCGGGGCGGATGTAAATGCTAAAGATAAAAATGGTTGGACAGCTTTGATGGCCGGAGTTTTTGAAGGTCATACAGAAATGGTAAAACAGCTGATTGAAGCCGGGGCGGATGTAAATGCTAAAGATAAAGATGGTCACACAGCTTTGATGTGCGCAGTTTCTGAATGTCATACACAAATTGTAAAGCAGCTGATTGAAGCAGGAGCAAATGTAAATGCCGTAAATAAAGACGGAAAAACAGTTTTGATGGTTGCAGCTTTCAGAGGTTATACGAAAATGGTAGAACAGCTGATTGAAGCAGGAGTAGATGTAAATGCTACTAAAGATAAAGATGGTTATACAGCTTTAATGGATGCAGCTTTTGAAGGTTATGGAAAAGTAGTAGATCAGATGATTGCAGCCGGAGTAGATGTAAATGCTGCAACTAAAGATGGTGAAACAGCTTTGATGACCGGAGTTTTTGAAGGTCATACAGAAATTGCAAAGCAGCTGATTGAAGCCGGAGCAAATGTAAATGCTAAAGATAAAGACAAAAAAACAGTTTTGATGATAGCTTCTGAACAAGGGCGTGCAGAAATGGTAGAACAGCTGATTGCGGCAAAAGCTGATGTAAATGCTGTAATGAAAGATGGATACACAGCCTTGATGTGTGCAGTTTTTGAAGGTCATACAGAAATTGCAAAGCAGCTGATTGAAGCTGGGGCGGATGTAAATGCTAAAGATAAATATGGTAAAACAGCTTTATCTTATGCGGTTGAGAAGAATGATAATGTATTAATAAGAATTGTAAAAGAAACTATCAAGAAATCTTAGTTTCGTAAAAAGTTGTTAATTGAAGTAGCAAATTACACAGTAGAAAAGTTATTTATGCTGTCGGCGAAATCCTCAATTAAAAATCCTTCTAAACAACTATAAATTTGTTATACTTATCGCACTAATTAATATACTTAAAGCCCTAAAATTTAATTATTATTATTCTTTGGTCAAGGGTTTTATTAGATTTTTGATTGATCGATTATTGGTCGGGGCAGAGAGATTCGAACTCCCGACCCCCTGGTCCCAAACCAGGTGCGCTACCAGACTGCGCTATGCCCCGTTATTATGTAGATATCAGAGTATATCTATATAATTTTCTGCTATAGTTTTGTTTAACTGTATATCAAAGATATTATGTTCGGATATGCTGAAATAATATATCAGAATGCAATAAATTTAATCAATTAGCATAATTTATAATTATATATCTAATGTGACAAAAAGCAATAGATAAAGTCATATATACTCACATTTTATCTAAAAAAGCATAAAATCTAATAAAAATATGACATTAAAAGATGTATCTAATTAAATTAAAGTTACTAAAAAAGTTTTTCTTGTTTATTAACATAAACTAAATATAGTATTAAGTATATGGGTATTTAATTTCAACTTAAATAATAAATAAATTAGAATGAAAGTAAATGAACAAATAAAGGCAAATAATAACAAAGAAAATGTTAAAGAAAAGAACAAAGATGAATTAAAATTACTACTAAAACTTAACTATATAGCTTATTCAGCTAATGAAGTTGAATCTATAGAAAGTTTAGAAGTGAAAGAACCTTTGGGAAATTATAAACTAGTAGATGCTACTTGCAATTATCCCAATTTACAACATAATGGCCTGAAATTAGCTGTTTTCTACAATGAAAATACAAATAATATAGTTATAGCTTGTGCAGGAACAGAACCTGATGATATTAAGGATTTAACTGATGATCTTCGGCTTTTATACGGAGGCCAGACAACTAAATTTGAAGATTTAAAATCTTTTCTTGAGTTATCTCTTAAAAAATTAAAACTTAATATAACAAATATATCAGTTACTGGCCATTCTTTAGGTTGCGTTATTGCGGATTTAGCTAACGCAGAGCTTAGGGCTCGTGGGTATAAAACTGAAGCTATTTTATTTGAAAGCCCAGGTACTAAACATGTAGTTATTAATGCATTTAGTAAAATCTTAGATGCCAAACAATTAGAGCAAATTAAACCTGTTACTTACAATTCTAAACCGAATATAATTAATAACGGAAATGTTTTTAGTGATTCTGATAGTCCAAAACACAGAGGAGATATTTTTGTAATTCCTACTGCTACTGCTAAAATTTCTACACAAATCAATCTTGTTACATTTAAAAATAACCCAAAAGATAAAAATAAGGTTAATAATTCCGAAGCTTCATCTGAACTGGCAAAAATTACATTTAATAGTATATATAAGCAATTAAATGACTTTACATTGAATTTGTATAGAAAATTGAAACTATTTTATAGAAAAGTTATGAATGTTCTAGAGTTTTATGAAGGTGCCACTCACGCTAGCCATGAAATAGGTAATATTAATACTAAATATGGTTTAATAGGACTAAACAATATCTATAAACAAATCAATAATGTTAAGGAGCATGGGATTGATGCTATATACAATAATTTAGAAAATGGATCAAATCATTATAAAGTAGTGTATGGATATAACTACAAGGAAAATGGTTCGCCTTCTGTAGAAATAGAAATGAATCCTGAAGAATTTCAAGTACTTAAAGCATTTGTTAAACAAAATGGTAAAAAAAAAATAACTATATTAAAAAAACTAAGGGAAAACAAGGGGTTAAGTATTACAAAACAATATATTGTTAAACCTAAATTACCAGAGGATTTTGCTGATGGATTTGAATTGCTTAGTGCGCAAATAGATATTAGTAGTAACGATCTTGATCAATTTTTACAATCAGTTTCAAAAAAAGAACTATATGATAACATAGCATCACTAAAAAACACTCTAACTTCTTTAAATGCTGAATTTATTGATCCCGAAAGTAAAATCACTACCAAAATTATAAAATCTTCCAGTAGAGTCTATTCAAAAAATAGTTAATTTGTTATTGTATGTAATTTAATTAACAAGCTAGTAATAAGTATTCCTAGATGTTTTGTATTCATACATCTTTTTTTTAAACATCTAATTAAATAAAGGAAATTCTAACTTATATTTATTAGTTTTAGTCTATATTTAGAAAAACATCTTCAGCTTGTCTCTATAGTTTTCTATACATTTATAAAAAACTATTGATACTTAACAAAAATAAATAAATGCATTATAACCTTAAATAAAATTTAATTAACCTTAGCTTATAAGAAAAAAATTAAACAAGTAGCATAATATTTCTTGTGTTTCTATATGTATGATATTATACTATCAAGAATCTAAATAATTAAAAATATTTTCTAAAAATTTATGTCACTTACTACAAAAAAAACAAATTTACCCTTAAATTATGAGCCATTAGATTCTGAGGAATATATGAATCCTTTACAGCTTGAATTTTTTAGACGTAAACTTATTGCATGGAAACAGGATTTACTTCAAGATTCTAATGAAACTTTAGAGAATTTAAAAGAAAATGAGCTTCATCAAGCTGATTTAAGTACAAGAGCTTCAGCTGAAGAACAAACTAGCTTTGAACTTAGAACTAGGAACAGGTATCGTAAACTTATTAGTAAAATTGATTTAGCATTAGAAAGAATCAATGATGGTAATTATGGATATTGTGAAGAAACTGGAGAAGAAATAGGTGTGCATCGTCTTAAAGCTAGACCTATAGCTACATTATCTTTAGAAGCTCAAGAAAGGCACGAAAATTATGAAAGATTGCATAATACAGATGACCTTGAAGTTGAAGAAGAAGACTAAAGAATATTACTCAAGATAGAAAGTAATTCTATTACTAATTTGCTTTTTCTGGTTAATCAGCAAATTAGTAAGTAGTATTCAAGAATTTTTATTACCCCGCTACAATCCATACATTGCTTTTTTCACCAATATATCTATCAATTGTAATAGAGTTTTCTCCACTAACTCACTAATTCTTTCACAACCTTAAAAATAAATCTATCAAAACCAAGAGTTTAATAATAGTTTCATTTTATTATTATACAATTTCTTCTAGCAACTAAAAATTGTAAGAAGGAATACATGGATAATAAAAATAATTTGAATATTAATTTTGACTACATCAATTTCGCTAACTTGTTCAAAGATATAACTCTTAAATATCAAGAGGCTTTGTCTTATTTAATGAGGGATATTAGTGCAATGAATAAGCATAAAATATTTTCAGGCGAATATTTATTTAAGATGGCAATAGATTTTTACTATGAAGCTATTACTAAGCCAGAAAATTGGCTTAATATGCAGATGCAGTTTTCACAAAAATTAGCCGAATTAATAACATACTCGCTGAAGAACTCTAGCGTCACGCAAATAAATGAAATCTATAAAACTGCTGCAAAAGATAAGCGATTTACTTATCAAGACTGGACTAATAACCATTACTTTAATTTTTTAAAGCAATATTATTTAATGACCTCAGATATCTGGAATCAATATGTGGAATCTAATACTAAGGGTATGTCTAATGGTGGATTAGTAAAGTTTTTTAATAGACAGTTAATAAATAGTTTATCCCCAAGTAATTTCGCCTTTACTAATCCGCTTGTAATTAATACTTCAATTGAAGAAAATTATCACAATATATTAAGAGGTTTAGATAATTTTGTAACTGATTTAAAACAATATAGTGATTTTATTAAATTATCAATTAATGACGATAGTTTCTTTAAAATAGGAAGAAACATAGCTAGTACCAAAGGAAAAATTATATTTCAAAATTCTTTGTTGCAGCTAATTTGCTATGCGCCAAAAGAAAAGACATATAGAATTCCAATTCTAATTGTTCCAGCGTGGATCAATAAATATTATATATTAGATTTATCCCCGCATAATTCTTTGGTAAAATGGCTTGTGGATAATAACTTTCAAGTTTTTATGATTTCTTGGATTAATCCAGATGAATCTTATAAAGAAGTTCAATTTGAAGATTATTGCACTAAAGGAATTGTTGAGGTTATAAATTTTTTAAAAAATCAGATGCAATTGGAAGAAATAAATGCTTTAGGCTATTGCTTAGGAGGAACATTATTAGCTATGTCTGTTGCTTATATGAATGCTACCGGTAATAACATAATTAGTTCAGCATCATTTCTTACTACTTTATTAGATTTTGAGAACTCTGGAGAGTTGGGGTTATTTGTTAACGTAGATATGATTAAAATTATAGAAGAGGAGATGGCAGCAGTTGGTTATTTAGATGGTAGGTATTTATCTATATTATTTAGCATGTTAAAAGCTAATGATCTTATTTGGCACTATGGAGTTAATAATTATCTACTAGGTAAATCTGCCGAGGCTTTTGACATATTATATTGGAATTCAGACCCAACAAATCTTCCAGCTAAAATGCATAACTATTATTTACGAAATATGTATTTAGAAAATAATTTAAAAATTCCTGGGAAATTACATTTTAACGGCGTTCCTATTGATTTGGATTCTATAAAAATCCCGAGTTTTTTTCTAGGTGCTAAAGATGATCATATAGCACCCGCCAAAGGAGTTTTTGATAGTTACAAGTTGTTTGTAAATAGCTCTAAAGAATTTTGTTTAACAAGCTCTGGACACGTTGCTGGTGTTGTTAACCCACCAATAAGTAGTAAATATTCTTATTGGTCATGCAATACAGATTCAAACACTACTTATGAAGAATGGTGTAATATAGCTAAAAAACAAGATGGTTCGTGGTGGTTATTTTGGCTCAAATGGTTGAATAAGAATAGTGGTAATAAGATTACGAATAATATATATACTAAATTACCAGCTACGGAAGATAGTCCAGGTTGTTATGTACAAAAAAAACTATGATATTTAGTCAAGAAAAAACAAGAGGTAATAAATTGGTGGCCACAGCTGGAATTGAACCAGCGACACAAGGATTTTCAGTCCTTTGCTCTACCAACTGAGCTATGTGGCCTTATATGACAAGTAAATACAAAAATATATTAAATGGTATTTGCGCATATTGCAATAAGATTTTTTAATAAAAGTCCGGTAGGGACTAAATTTTTAAAGTGATTGCATACAAAATTACAAAGTATAAATAATATTATATATCTAACTTAAAATAATAAAGAAATAGTATATTTCTTATGGTAACACTTAAAAAGCCCATAGGCGAAGAAAAAAAGGTCCTAGAGGATAATAAAGATGAAGATATTGTAAATGAATTTTTAGAGGACACTAGCAATTCTAATAAAGATTTAGTGAAAATCATTGAATTTATTAACCAAAACCAAGATTTTACTAATGAACTTCAGGCTATTTTAGCAAAATTTCATAACTCTAATTTAATTCATATACAAACAGAAATATTACTTTTATTACAAGAAGTCTTGCACAATTTTGTTTGTGGTAAATATTCAATAGATGATGATAAAAAATTGGATGGTAAAAAAAGAGAGAAAATGAATAAACGTTTGGGTGAAATGAGTCAAGCTTTAATGCAGCAAAATATACTACAAACAAGAATACAACGAAAACAAACTGGTGTTGCTAAAAATAAATATGAATATTTAACCCCAGAAGCATACAGTTCTGTTAAAACTAATCTAAAAAAATTTGTAATATACGAAATGTATAAGGTTATTTCTCCAAAAAGAATAGCTGGAGAAACGCATAAGGATAATTTTCTTACTAATGCAGTTATCAGGGGCATTAAAATTGCTGCAAAATACGAACCTAAGGTTGCGCAAGACGTAGAAAAATACTCGCCAGCCTTAATATCAGAAGTTGAAAGGCAGCATAAACAAGTTAAATCTAACAAAGGTCTTGAACTATAGTAAATATAAGTTGACTTAGACATCTTAAAAAAATAACTCAATAGCATCTTTATAATTTCTCAAACGAAAGAATATTATTGTTAATTGAAGGTTTTAGATTAGCCTAAAAACAAATTACTGAAATTTTAGATACTTACATAAGACCATCTGTTGCAGCGCTGACGGAAGAGATATAATATTTATAGCTTTTGAAAATGGCATTGTAAAACTTAAATTACAAGGAGCCTGTTCTGGATGCCCAAGTTCTACAATAACCTTAAAAAATGGCATAGAAGGAATGGTGAAACAATATATACCAGAAGTGCTGGGTGTGGAAGAAGTATTTTAATTACAATGTTTTTAGTAGCAAATTCTTAATAAAGTCAAAATATAATATGCGCTAATTTTTGTTAATTTTTTTATCAACTCTCTAGTTAGGATCTTGTCGAATTAATTCTAAAAGGGTAATTTAAAACCAGCTGGCATATTTACACCACTAAAAGCTGACTGAGAATCCTCTTCTATTTTTCTTTTGGCATCACTAAAAGCAGCCATAATTAGGTCTTCTAAGATATCTTTCTCATCTATTTTTATAATAGAAGGATCAATATTGATATTTAATAATTTTCCTTCTCCCGACATAGTTAACATAACTAAATGTCCGCCAGATTTACCCTCATATTCTTTTTTAGCAAGCTTATCCTGTAATTCTTTAACATGTTGCTGCATGGACTGAGCTTGTTTTAAAATTTGATTTATGTTCATATAAATTACCTATTGTTTTATTTGTGAATTATATCTGTAATTTTAGCATCTATAAATAAATGTTTTAGTGTTTTCCACTGGTTGGAATTTTCTAAATTAGCAATCAAAGATTTTTTTAAACTAATTGATTTATCAACATGTGTAACTTTAACAGTCCATTCTTTATTTGTCCAGTTTGTTAACTCTTGAGACAATTTTTTATTTAACTCTATTGAGCTTCCTGACTCAGATATCTCGATTACTTCATTCGCATAGCTTATTATTGATATCGCATTTAAAAGATAATGATAAATATCAAAGTTTCTAGTAGCATGAAGATGATCTAAAAAAGGATAAATACCTTCGGTTGGGATATTTTGCAATTGCATCGAAGCTTCTTCAAAAGCAGTATGAATAATCTCAGCTGGATTTTCTATTGAGTTAGCAAATAACAATCTCATCATTAACATTTCAAAAATTGTAAGAGAATTAGTATATCCTGTTTTTATTTCATAAATACCGTTTTTTAGTATTTGCCAAATAACATCAAGCTTAACTGGATTCAGTTTTTCTGCTAACTCTGTAAATTGAAGTTTGAAACCTATATATTTAGGGTGACTATAATCTTTAATTAGAAGTTTTTTTGAAAAAAAGCTAGTAATCTCAAGCAATTCTTCTATTACGATTAAAAAATCATAGTTATTTTGATATATATTTTTTGCCGTCTCTATTATTTTATCACCTTGCGAATGAACTATATAAGAAAATAATTTCACCACATCATCTAAATTGATGCTAGCAAGCATATTATTTATTAACTCTACAGTAACTCTATCTTCATTATTTTTAAGAGAGCTAGATAAGTGAAACAACAATGATAAACCATCGCGAGCAGAACCATCAGACTTAATAGCAAGAAGGTATAAAGCTTCTTTTGTAAAACTTATTCCTTCTTTTATACAAATCTGCTCAAATAATTCAGATAAATTTTCATGAGATATTCTTTGTAAATCAAATTTTTGACAACGTGATATTATAGTTAAAGGTATTTTATTTAACTCAGTAGTAGCGAAAATAAATATTACATGCGAAGGTGGCTCTTCTAAAATTTTTAACAAAGCATTAAATGCATTCTTTGAAAGCATATGCACCTCATCTATGATGAATATTTTATATTTTCCAAGCATTGGTCTATATTCACAGCTATCTAAAACTTCACGCATGTCATCCACACCAGTTTTACTAGCGGCATCAAATTCTATAATATCCGGATGATTACCAGCTTCAATACTAAGGCAATTTTGACAAATTTTACAGCTATCTACGATACCGGCTACATTAATTTGTTGAGTACAATTCACTATATTTGCTATCATTCTAGCGGTAGTGGTTTTACCCACACCTCTTATACCATGAAGTAAATAAGCGTGGTGCAATTTATTGTGCACTATAGCATTATTCAGCGTGCGCACAAGAACATCTTGCCCAAAAATCTCAGAAAAAGATTTGGGGCGATATTTTCGTGCCAAAACTTTTTGATTCTGACGCATATTTATTTGGTAGTTGTTTAATATAATTTGTTACTGACGAATCTCAAACTCATATTCTTTAGTGTGTGTATCAGATAAATTAGCTAAAATAGTCTCTCCACCTACTGAAACCTGTCCTACCGCTATACATAGTTTAGTTGTTTTTGGTAAATATACATCCATACGGCTACCAAATCTTATGATACCATATCTTTCACCCGCTTTAACTTCTTGACCTTCCTCTAAATCACAAACAATACGTCTAGCTATTAGACCTGCTATTTGCACAAAAATAATTTTCTTTCCGTCAATAGTTTCCATCACAACAGATTGTCTTTCATTTTCGTTACTGGCTTTATCAAGTGACGCATTTAAAAACTTACCGGGGTTATATGCTAACGATAAAATTCTACCATCTGCAGGAACTCTAGTAACATGTACATTTAGCACACTTAGAAATATACTAACCCGTGTCATATCTTCTTCGCCCATATTTAATTCACTGGGTGCTTTACAAGTAGTAATGCTTTGTATTAGACCATCTGCCGGAGCTATTACTAAATTCTTATCCACTGGTGTTACTCGATTAGGATTTCTAAAAAAATATGCACAAAACAACGTTGCAACTACACCTAATAAAGCAATTTTACCATTTAGTGAACCTAGAATAAAAGTTAAAAGTGCGGCAATAGCAATAAAAATATAGCCTTCTTTATGTATTAAATTTTGCCAATTGTTTGAGTTTTTCATAGAGTTTTATAAATTATTTAATTTTTTAATATAAGACTTATTGTATTTAAAAAAGCACTAGATTATAAATAACAAATCTTTGCATTTATCAATATTATAACAAAAATGATTATATACCAATATAAAAAAAATTTATGATGAAATTAACGGGGAAGTTTATCATTTAAGTTGCTAAACTAGCAATAAACTACAAATTATAAACTACTAGCATCTTAAATTTTATAAGAGGTGGGGGTGATATATTGTAAAAAAATTCTGCAGTAGTAAAATTTGTTAGCAACGTTATATCTTATAACTTGTAAAGCTTAGTGATGTTGTGTAGAATAACATTAATAACCTTTTAGGTATTCTTTTAAAATAATTACTTTTACTAAAGGCACTAAATAATTTAATAATTAATAAGAGATATGGATAATATAGTAGAAACTAATTTAATAGTAAAACAGTCGAGTTTTTCTATACTCAATCTTATAATGTCTGCCGACTTAACTGGAAAACTAGTGCTATTTTTCCTGTTAATTATGTCTATATATGCATGGGCTATTATAATAAATAAATATGCCTTATTTGGAAAAACAAAGAAAAAAATAGCTGAATTTGAAAAAATATTTTGGTCGGGCCAAGATTTAGAGAGGTTATATAACAATATGAAAATTTCAGCCGATAATCCTTTGGCTAATATTTTTATTTCTGGAATGCATGAAATAAAACGCAAAAATCTTGCCATAATAAATGATACAGACCTTAAAATTAGTTTAAGAGATAGAGTTTTACAAGCTATGTATATAACAAAAAACAGAGAGTTAGAAGCATTAGAGCGGTCTTTAAGCTTTTTAGCAGTTGTTGGTTCTGTTGGTCCCTTTATCGGTTTATTTGGTACCGTTTGGGGTATAATGAATAGTTTTCAATCTATTGCAACTTCTAACAATACTAGTTTGGCTGTTGTTGCCCCTGGTATTGCTGAGGCTCTATTTGCAACAGCTATAGGATTAGTAGTGGCTATTCCCGCTGTTATGTTTTATAATTTTTTATCTAATAAAGTTAATAATTTTAGTAATAAGTTAGATGACTTTGTTCAAGAGATGAACAACCTTTTCTCAAGAGTGATAGACGAAGGTAAGATACAAACATCAGAGTATAAAAAATCGTAATTATATGGCAATGTCGATAAACAATAATAGCTCTAATGGTAGGTCTAGAAGGGCTTTAATTAGTGAAATTAATGTTACGCCTCTTGTGGATGTAATGCTAGTTTTGCTTATCATATTTATGATTACTGCTCCAATGCTTGTAAGCGGAATAAAAATAGATTTACCAGATGCTCAAGCAAAACCTCTCAACTCTAATGAAGAGCCTCTTACTATTACTTTGGATAGATATAACAATCTTTTTATTGCAGAATCCTCTATTAAAAGAGCAAGGTTAATCGATAAACTTAAAGCAATTACAAAAGAGAAGTACAGTACTAGAATATTTATTCGTGCGGATAAAAATTTACATTACGGTGAAGTTATTAAGCTTGTTGCTGATTTGAATGTTGCCGGTTTTAACCATGTTGCTTTAGTTACATCATCAGGTCAATAATAAAAAAAATGGCTAGAAATAATTTTTCTATTTTTATATTAGCTTCGTCATGCTTGCATCTACTAGCATCTTTCTTTTTGTTTTTTTACCATCCTGGAATTAACATCAAAAATTTTTCAAAAGAAAATCTAGTGGTTTTAGAGCTTATGCCTATAGCTCATATTTCTAATGTTAAAACTCAGGTTAAATCTCAAGAGCAAGAAATTACCAATGAAAGCGATGCTTCGCGTAAAGTTGTTGAGTCTAATAATAAACCTTTAGAAGAAAAAATTTTTGATACTAAAACACCTGATGAATTAAGTAGTGAAATTGCAACTATATTACCGAAAGAAAAAACAACTAAAAAACACTCAGCCGAAGTAAAACAAGAAATTTTACCCAAGAAGCAAAAAGAAAAAAAAGAAACTCATTCAGAAATATCACAAATACCAAAAGAAAATAACAAAAAAGCTAAAAAAGAAAAATTAAATAACGAATTTAATTCTTTGCTAAAAAATCTAGAAAAAGCTTCGCAAGGAGAAGATAATAAAGCAAAAAATCGTAAACTTGAGGCCAAAAAACAGGAAGACCCATTTTTTATAACCCAAGAGGCATCTGAGTTTGATGAAAATAACAATCTTAGTTTATCAGAAAAAGATTCTATTAAAGCAGCTTTGATGAAAGCTTGGAATACCCCAATAGCTGCTGCCGCTAAGAAAAATATGAAGGTAGTATTCGAGATTAATTTAGATATTGATGGTTCTATAAAAAATATCAAGTTATTAACTCATATTTGTGATAGTTCAATTGAAAAAAATTTATGCCGAGCTTTTCTGTATAGCTCAGAACGTGCTATACTTACAGCAGCACCATTTGATTGGTTACCCCTAGAGCATTATGAAGGTTGGAAAAAAATAATATTTAGTTTTACGCCAGAGGGAATAATTTAAAATATTTGATATGGAAATTCAAGATCGGATGAATCAACCTAGTAAAGGTAATGATGGTAGTCACATTATTTTTAAAAATGTAAGCAAATTTTATAACAAAAGTAAAGCTAAAGTTTTAGAAAAAGTAAGTTTTTCAATAAAAAAAAATAACATTACTGCATTAATAGGACCAAATGGATCTGGTAAAACGACTATAGCTAAGCTTATCTTGGGTATAGAAAAACCTACTAATGGGGCAATAGAACATTGTATATCTAGTAATTTTGGCTATGTTCCACAAAAAATTAATTTGGCTATTAATATGCCAATCTCGGTAAAAGGCTTCATAGATGTTATGACAGCTACTTCTATCAAAATAGATGTTAAAGATCAATATGAAAAAATATTACTATTTGCACGCGTAGAACAGCTTTTAAATAAGCAAATGATAACCTTATCGGGTGGGCAGCTACAAAGAGTATTACTTGCTGCTAACTTATTAAATAAACCTAATTTTATAATACTAGATGAGCCCACGCAGGGGTTGGATATAGAAACTACTAATGAATTTTATCTTTTATTAGAGCAAGTTTGTAGTGATTTTGATATCACAATTTTTATTATATCTCATGATTTACATATGGTAATTAAAAAAGCTAATAAAGTATTATGCCTAAATCAACATTTATGTTGTGAAGGTATTCCTGGAAACGGCAAAGCAGATAAAACCAATTTACCTCAAAATATAAGTATATATAATCATAACCATGATCACATTCATTACATCTAAAATATTTTTGATTACTTTTTCCGTAATTCTATTAAATATATTATTAACCCCATTAGGTTGTTTAGTGTTATGGCAAAGGCAAACTTATTTTTGTGAAGGTATAGCTCATGGTTGTTTCCTTGCTATTGCAATCACTACAATCAGCGGTCTTCCTATAATTATTACAGTTTTAGGGGTGTCAATAATCTTAGCTTTATTGTTATCTTATGCTCAAAATACAAATAAAGACGCTATAACATCTACGCATGTTATAGCCCACGGTATGGTAGCACTTTCCGTAATATTATTTAATCTTATAAGCACTAGATATTCTATGAATGTTAGCACCATATTTTTTGGTGATATTTTGTCTATAAAGACTCAAGATTTAATTGCAATATCTATTGTTACATTTTGCGTACTATTTATCATATTTAGTTACCTAAATCAATTTATCCTACTATCATTAAATCATGAATTAGCTTTTGCTCGGAAAATAGTTCCTTGGAAATTTGAGTTATTATTATTAATAATGCTTTCTATTACTATAGCGGTTACAGTAAAAATAATCGGTACGCTTTTAGTTTCCGCTCTTACCACAATAGTTCCAGCTACCATAAGGATGTTCTCTAGTACCCCTAAACAGATGATGGTTCTATCTTTGATTGCGGGAATTCTAATTAGTTGCTTTTGTCTATTTTTGTCATTTACTTTTGATTTACCGACTACAGCACTTATTACAACAGTTGAAGCTTTGATTTTTTTAATTGCTATTGTATTTAGTAGACGACGTAATGCATAAATCCAAATTTTTTGGTTTAGCAGCTGAATTATGTACGTATATATATTATTCTTTATGTTTTTATCGTATTTTATTATGGCAATTTAAAATACATAAATTCGGTGAAATAGATCTTGTAGCCCAAAGAGGTAATCAATTAATTTTCATAGAGGTTAAATATAGAAAACAAATACTAAATTTAGAGTTTTTAGTTCATCCATTGCAAATTCATAGAATAAAGCAGATGGCAAAAATATTTTTAATGAAGTATCCTAAATATGCTAACTTCGATATAAGATTTGATCTTGTAGTAATTTCATCATTCCGAATAAAGATTTTTAAAAACTCTTGGTAAAAAAGCTGTAAAAACAAAAATATTTCACTAAGGCCCTTGAAGTTAGACTAATATATTTCTATATGAATACTTGCTAGGTGTATTATGCTTATAGTTATTTTGATTTATAAGTACTTGATATACTGAAAAGTTAGCATATTAAATAAAGTGTACATATTTTAAATAATCAACGGAGGAAGAGATGAGTTTTATACCATTACACGATAGAGTTGCTGTTAAACCTATTGAAAGCAACGAAACAACAGCTGGTGGATTGATTATACCAGATACAGCAAAAGAAAAGCCAATGCAGGGTGTAGTTGTTGCTCTTGGCGTTGGTCATTATAATGACAATGGCTCAGTAAGAGCATTTGAAGTAAAAGTTGGTGACAAGGTATTTTATACTAAATGGGCTGGTGCTGAAATCACTAGTAGGGGTGAAAAATTGATGGTAATGAAAGAATCAGACATTTTAGGCATAGAAAAAGCTTAAGTTTTTTAAAAATTTATAATTATAAACAGGAGAAATAATTTATGAGCGCAAAAGATATAAAATTCGGAGAACAAGGTCGTAACGATTTAATGAAAGGTATAAATAAGCTTGCTGATGCTGTTAAAGTAACTTTAGGACCAAGAGGTAGAAATGTTTGCATAGAGCAGTCTTTTGGTGGACCTAGAATTACTAAAGACGGTGTAAGTGTTGCTAAGGCTATAGAATTAGAAGATAAATTTGAAAATGCAGGTGCACAATTGATTAAATCGGTTGCTAGCAAAACAGCTGATATGGCTGGTGACGGAACAACAACAGCAACAGTTTTAGCTCAAGCTATAACTATTGGTGGTAACAAAGCAATAGCTGCAAAAATGAACCCTATGGATGTAAAACGGGGTATAGATATTTCTGTTATTGCTGTTATTGAAGAATTAAAATCTTATAGTCGTAAAATAAGTAGCACTGCTGAAATTGCTCAAGTTGGTACCATTTCTGCTAATGGAGACAAAGAGATAGGAGAAAAAATTGCTGAAGCTATGCAAAAAGTAGGTAAAGATGGTGTTATTACTGTAGAAGAAAACAAAAGTTTTACTTTCGATCTAGATGTAGTTGAAGGTATGCAGTTTAACAGAGGTTATATTTCTCCATATTTTGTAACTAATTCTGAAAAAATGATCGTTGAATTAGAAAATCCATTGATCATGATTCATGAGAAAAAATTATCAAGTTTACAACCTTTAGTTCCTATTTTAGAAAGTGTAATGCGTTCTTCTCGCCCACTTTTGATTATAGCAGAAGATGTTGAAGGTGAAGCTTTAGCAACTTTAGTAATCAATAGATTACGTTCAGGTTTGAAAATAGCTGCTGTAAAAGCCCCAGGATTTGGTGATAACAGAAAAGCGATGCTAGAAGATATTGCTGCATTAACAGGTGCTGAAATGGTAAGCGAAGATTTAGGTATAAAGCTTGAAAACGTGAATCTTGAAATGCTAGGCTCAGCAAAAAGAGTTACAATTACAAAAGAAAACACTACTATAATTAGCGGTAGTGGAAATAAAGATGAAATTGATGCTAGAGTTGCTCAAATTCGTAAAAACATTGCCGATAGCACTTCTGATTACGACAAAGAAAAGTTACAAGAACGCTTGGCTAAATTAGCTGGAGGAGTTGCTGTTCTTAAAGTAGGTGGTGCTACTGAAGTTGAAGTTAAAGAGCGTAAAGATAGGGTTGAAGATGCTCTTCACGCTACGAGAGCTGCAGTTGAAGAAGGTATCGTAGCTGGTGGTGGAGCTGCATTATTTTATGCTAGCCGAATTCTAGACACTAAATTTAAGGATAAATTAGCGAATGAAGATCAAAAAGTTGGTGCTGAAATTGTCAGAAATGCACTTCATGCTCCTATTAAGCAAATAGCTGAAAATTCAGGTATAGAAAGTGGAGCGATTGTTACAGATAGATTAAAAGATAGCAAAGATATAAATTTTGGTTTTGATGCTCAAAATTTAGAATATGTAAATTTAATCGACAAAGGAATAGTTGATCCAACTAAAGTAGTAAGAACTGCATTACAAGATGCTGCTTCTGTAGCGGGTTTAATTATTACAACTGAAACAGTAATAGTAGATAAGGCTGATAGTAAAAATACCCCAGCTGGTATGCCTGGACATGGAGGCATGGGTGGTGGAATGGATTTCTAATTATAATTAGAAATTTTTTTACATCATCGTATCTAAAAAAGTAACCTTAGTTGTTGTAATACTAAGGTTACTTTTAACATGTAGTGCTTTAAGTTGAATTGCAAAAGATTTATCATTGAATTTGAAACTTAAAGCATTAAATAATCATTATTACCCATTATTATCCACCAATACACCCGAGCGTCTCCTTCGGCTTTTGGCAAGAGCGGTATCAAGCTATCAATCTAAAGTATAAAATCTAAACAAGCAAAACACTACTAAAATTAGCAAATAACAAAGATGCCCAAATAGCTTGCAAAGGCGGTAATCAATTTTGCTATAGATATAAAAAATATCTTAGAGTTGTCTAGAGTTGTCATGCGCAAAGCCCTTGATACATAAGGTTGCAGTAATTGCCAGCAAACATAAGAGACGCGTAAGCTTTTAAGTAGGTCTGCCGCCCAAACAATGGGGCTTTATGCTGATAAAAGCCTATTGCACGAGATGATAAAGTTGCTAAATCTCGGTTGCTACAAACAAAATCTTTTCACCTATGTGGGTGCGCAAAAAAATAATAAGAAAGAAAAAATTTCAACCCATGATAGTAATCATACAAAGCTTCGATCTCGTTTTGGGTTGCTACAAACAAAATCTTTTCACCTATGTGGGTGCGCAAAAAAATAATAAGAAAGAAAAAATTTCAACCCATGATAGTAATCATACAAAGCTTCGGTCTCGTTTTGGGTTGCTACAAACAAAATCTTTTCACCTATGTGGGTGCGCAAAAAAATAATAAGAAAGAAAAAATTTCAACCCATGATAGTAATCATACAAAGCTTCGATCTCGTTTTGGGTTG
>CANGIW010000024.1 GCA_947454145.1 Rickettsiales bacterium | reverse complement strand
TATAGCTGTATCTGATTTTTTAATAACCAAAATTACTATATAAACGATGCAAATTATGGGTAAAAATAAAAGATATTTTTTCATTAGGTAGGTAGTTGGGTAGGTAAGTAGTTAGTAAATAGGTAGTCGGGTAGGTAGTTAGGTAACTAGTTATAAAACTACTTACTAACCATATAATACTTATATTATATTATAATTTTATTAAAATTGCAATTTTAATTTTGTATTGAGAGCTGCATATATATGTGATTTGTTGATAAAAGGAAATATGGCGACTGAAATACTCATATTTGCATAAGATTTAGCTAGCTTTTTTTACTAATAAAAACATCTCGTAGAATGAATTTGATAATTTATCACACAAAAATTTATTTACTTATTAAGCATTTGTTGGTACAATTATTAATTAATAAAAGTCTAAACAACTTAATAAATACAGTAAAAAATATTAATAAAATAAAAACAACTGAAATATGAAATTCTCTCCAGCTTTTGCAGCCATTATAGACAAACCAATAAAAGAGTCGGACCTAAAGAAGTTGCGGAAAGAAATATATCCAAAAGATAAAACAGAAAAATATTTACGGTTTAAAGAATTATTACAACTGAAATATCGGAAAGAGAGGAATAAAAACGAGGCGGATGCGATAAAAATTTTAGTTTTAATAGATGAAATTGAAAAACTGGGGTATACAAAAAGTATTCATGATCTTAAAGATAAGCTAATTAAACCAAATCATGATATAGGCTTGTATGGGGAGGAAGGTTGGAAAAAAATGGTAATTGTCCTAGAATACATATTATATAGATTAAAAGCAGTATTAGAATTAAAGAATCAAGACAGCATAAAAGAAGCCCTCCAAATCAAATTAGAGGGACTATATTTTGATCAATGTGCAAATGGAGCTATTGAGAATGCATGGGGTTTCTATAACTCTATCCCTACGGATGCTAGTTTACCTAGTATCACTCATAAATCTCAATTCCTTCAAAACGTGGCATACGGTTATGCTATAGATACTGGACTTATTAAACTAGCAGCAAGTGGGGAATGGGATACTCATATAGTCAATGATTTACTTTATTACATTAAAGAGAAATATAATATTAAGGTTGAGAAATTTCTAGGTGTAGTCGATTATAACAAAGGTAAGCGATTTGTAGATTATTTAGAAAATTACCTATCGTCCCCAAAAGCTGTAATAGTTTTTTGTGAACATATCATAAAAGATGCGGCTTTACCTAATTTACCTAATCCTAATGATGAATATACAAATAAAAAATTTCTTGAAAGTGTGAGTGCTGTAATGCAGAGACTTGAGTTTGATAATTTGGATCTTTTTCTTGAAGGGGACGAGGCGTGTATTATGTTTAAATATAAAGAAAATTATAATAAACTACTGCAAGTCTCTCTACTAGAGAAGTTAAATTCCAAGGGGATTATAGAAGGAGGGGTGTTGCATATAGGGGAAACTTCTAAAATAGTACACATTGATAATAAAATATATTTGTTAACATTTGAAGGAAATAATCAATTTAAAGATATAAAAGAAATACCACAATATTTGGCGAACCAGATTATAGCTATTGACGGTATTGTAAAGGCCCTAAAGTTATACGAAAACAATGGTCAAGAGGAAGAAGTAATAGTTGATGCCAAAAATATTTCAATCAGATCAAAGAATTTACTAGAAACATTAACACAAAATTCAGAAAACACAGAATCCACAGAATCCAGCATAGTAACAGAATTCAGCCAAAAATCAAAGGAAGAGTTAGATAAAAAAATTTTCAAAAAAGACTCAATACCACACTGGTTAAATGAGTTACTAGAGAATGAGATAAAAGATAATAACATAATTTCTGCATTAGAACTTAAATTAAAGATATTGTCTCCAGAGTATAAAGACTTTCTTCCGTTACTGAACAAGGTTAGTGCAGATCAAAGGACTACCGAGAATGTAAAAAATTTATATAGCACTTCTATTACTGCTGAGGTTAGGGCAACGTTACAATATTTAATAGACCAAGGAAATACTGCTGAGGACAGGTATCTGGAGAATATTTTTGGGTATGGATTGTTAATTAAGATTTCTAAAAACACACTAGAGCAATTTAATTCGGTTATATTCAATAATAATTATTATAAGCTATTACATACTGAATTTTTAAATTGGTTATTTGGGAACAACGATACCATAAGATTATGGTTACTAAAGAATGTAATCACTGAATCTTTAAAGTGTTTATTTGAGAACGAGGATAAGATAATATTATCGAGCGAAGAAATAAGATTGTTGTTACTAAAGAATTTAATTAGAAAATTAGATGATGTATCTCAGATTGAATCAATTGTATCTAGTGTCAATTTCTATACTTATAAAAATATTGAAGGTTACAAAGTATTATATGCAAAAATTGCAGAATGGAAAAATAAAGAGGAGAGAAAGTTATTAAGTACAAAGGCTTTTGAAAAATTACACCAGCTTATAAAAAATAATGAGCTAGCTCTTGCAGAAGTAAGTGAATTATTAAAGCTAATACCTATAGAAAACGATACGCAGGGCCAAATTACAGACTTTTTAAATGACAAGGATTGTAGACTTAATTATATTAATTATCCCTTCTATAAAGAATTATATAACAAAATTGCAAAATGGACTAATGAAGATGAGAGAAAAAAATTAAATATAAAGGCTTTTAATCAATTAAAGGAGGAGGCTGAAACACTAGCTACAGAGGGAGTAAGTGAATTCTTCATGCTAATATCTACAAAAGATATTAGCGCGGGATTCATTATGGAATTTTTTAATTCCAATAAATTTAGTGAAAGTAATTATCAATTTTATCAAGCAGTATATAAAAAAATTGCAGAATGGACAAATGAAGATGAGAGAAAGTCATTAAGTACAAAGGCTTTTGATGTATTAAAGAATTGTCAAAATGATAAAAAGATTTCTAACAAACAACTAAGTGAATTATTAAAGCTAATATTCCCATATATTAAAGATGCTTGTAAAAGTTTTCTTGAAGATTTTTTAAATAAGATAAATAAGAATAGTACCAATTCTTTGATGGAAAATATAAAAGATTGCCGATTAGTATTAATGATATCTTTGCTAGATTATAAGCTAAATAACGGAACAGTTTCTGCAGATAAAACTAGTATTAGGCTACATAATACTTTTTTAAATGAATTAATTGATTATTTTAATTCTAAAAAAGAAATAGAATGGTCTTTGGCGAGTTTATTAGAATTAATACCTGCAGATTCCCTTGAAGTCGAAGATTTTACAAAAGCTTTTAGATTTATTATTGATTTTTGCAATAATAGCAAAAAAATCGACTCAACTGAAGAAATTCTATTTATTAAAGGATTATATCAAAAAATTGAAGAGTATAAAAGCACAGAATTTAAAAAAACTTTATATAAAATTATGTTTACTGAATTAATTCCTGTTATAAAATTTTTTTATGATGATCGTCAGAATACAGATTGTTTAAGTCTGTTATTAGAATTAATCCCTGCAGATTCCCTTGAAGTCGAAGATTTTACAAAAGCTTTTTTAGGTATGGTTAAGTTTGGGATTGATAGAAAAAAAATCCACTTAACTAAAGATATTGCATTTTTTAAAGTATTAGATACAAAAATCAAACAAAAATATAAAAAAATCGGACAAAAAGATAAAGATTTAACAGATAAAGCATTATTTTTTAAAAACATCTATAACTCTCCAGAAGATAATGCTGCTGAAAAAGATGCAGATGCTGCTAGAAAAGATGCAGATGCTGCTAAAAAGTCCATAAAGGATTTTAAGACCAAAGCTTTCAACGAATTAATTAATGGTGTAATTAATTTCAATATTAACTCCGAAGATGTTCAGGATTTAGTAGTTCTAATAACTCCTGATAAGATGACTGCGTGGGATATTCAATTATATTTCAAGATGGTTTTAAGTAATAAGATTTCAATAAAAGGTGCAGCTGTATTTTTCAAAGCATTATTTACAATAATTGAAAATTGTAATGAGGAGAAGGAGAAAAAAACTCTATATACATATGCTTTTGAAAATTTGTTTGAAGAATTAAATAATATACACGCCGATAAAGACTATGTAGGAATAAAACCACTAATTGACTTATTAAATCTAATACCTATAAAAAATATTAATGAAGATGCTTATAGTAAGGTTTTGAATAAGTTTAAACTTCTTCCCCTGGGTGCAAATCCATTTCATGAAGGATTATATAAAGCTATAGAACAGAAGAAAGAAGAAAAAAATACTCTATATACCCATGCTAGTCAGCAGTTAAGTGCAACTTTAGATTTAGACGATATCGAATATAACAAGAGCTTTTTCAAGGCGTTTTATAAATTATATAGAATAATTGAAAAGTATATAGAGGAAGAAGAGAAAAAAAATATAAATGACAAGCTTTGTAAAAAATTAATTGATGCTGAAGTAAAAACCCAAATTACTACAATAGAAGTACTAGAAGTATTCTCTACAGAGAAAATTAATATAATTAATGTTGATGGGAGCACTAAAATAAAATTTTCAAAATTTTTAAAATTGCCAAAAGAGTCGGATAAAATGACAGATGTATATAGTATATATTACATATATTTATATAACCAACTTCAAGGTTATGATACTAATAAACAAGGGGTAGAAGAAAAAAAAGTATTATCGAACATTTCTAAAAAGCTAGAAGAGGTAAATTATAAATTATACGAAGTGGTTTTTATACAATTAGCTCCTCGGATAAAAACAAATAGAGCTAATGACAAGATAGTAACAAAATTATTAACAGATACTTTAATTATAATTAAAGAAGAAACTAACCAGGAGAAAGTTATTAAATATTTTTTGCATATTGATGATAAGATTGAAGTTCAGTCACTAATGTTTGAGGCAATTAAAAATCTTGAAAATTACAATGAAAAACAAAAGCTATATAGTTACGCTACATTAATTATTTGTAACAAATGGGGGCAGCTTAAAATAGAAGAAAGTAAAAAATCTTTAATGTATGTGTTCAAAAAACATATTGAGCCAGAATACATTGATTATGTCATGAAGCAAAAAGATTCAATAAAATCTTTAGAGGCAAAGAATTTTGTTGATGCAATTAATAATAAAGAAGAATACAATAAGGTTCTTTTAGGACTAGGCTTTGAATTCTACCAAAAAGATTCAGATATATCTTAATAAGACTAAGAATATTCGTTAGTCTTATTAAAAATATGATATGGAATCATCTTAAGCTAAAAACAAATGAAGATAATTCATTAGTTTCAAATCTTTGATAGTTTTAGTAGAGTTAATTATAAGTTAAGAAAAAATTCATGTATTAAGACTATAGATTAAGCCTTGACTTCTACTAATTGGATGATAAAATCAATTAAAGAATTAATAATTTATATCAATGAAATAATCTAGATGTATCTATTAAACAATACTTTTACTAATAAGTTAATTAAATATATATTAAGTCTAATATTATTACCTATTTTATTTTCTTGTTCAGTATCAGCAAAATATTACCCAGGTATTGTTGAATTAGATATTGGTAATACTAGTTTTGATTCTCCTCGAATATTGGCTTACCATCAAGGCACAAAAATTAGTGTTAAATATATATTTAATGCACAAGATAAATTTCTACAATTTGGTCTTGGAGTATCGGGTATAAATCTAAACTCTTCTACCTACACACAAGAACAGGGACAAGAACATGTAAGATCATTAAACAATTTTTATAAAAATGATGTTGAACAAGGCGATATAAATTTTATTTATAATATATTGCCTTTTAGGCAATATATTGCATTAGTAAAATTAGATTTAGAAAGAGAAGGAGCAAAAAGACAAGAATCATCAAGATTTAAACAAAATCAAAAATTACTTAAGGATCAAAAATTACTTAAGGAATGGGAGAAAGTTCTTGAACATTTTAAAGATACAAATTTTAATCAACTTAGCTTGTCCGTAAAAACAATTTTTTTGGATCTATTATGTAATTTATCTACAAATATAAATAATGATATAAGTCTATACTTAGCATTTAAAATAGGTGGTGGGTATATATCTATAACAAATAAACTGAAAGATTCAAACTTGAAATCTGAACTTGAATTTAAAGCTAAAGGTATAACTTGGGCAGTTACACCAGAAATTGGTATTAGATTTTTAATCTTAAGCTATCTTAAATTTGGTATTACTCTAAGCAGTTCTAGGTATGGTATTGTATCTGTTGATAAACATGAATTAACTTTTCCAAATATTACAAATGTTAATTACAATGATTTGCTTGATTATAACAAATTCCGCAAAACAAAAAATTTAGATCTGGAGGACTTCACTATATCCTTTAATATTGCTTTCAATTTGTGATACTATAAAGAATTATGGTTGCAACATTTTTTGTAGGGCACTTATTAGTTATAAAAAAGTAATAAATCTCAAGTGGTTTAATCACTCTCATCTTGAAATTGATTTATAATTATCATTATACAAGCTAAAAATAAAAAATAAAAAGGCATAGTGGTAAGAGAGCCGTTATGTAATAACCCCATTACTAATGTGAAGATTGAAGTGAAAAAGTAGTAGAAGCATCCAAAGATACTTGATGCTGTGCCAGTAACATCTCTGTAATCTTCTAAGGCTAAGGTTAATGCATTGCTTGTTGTCATGCAAATTCCTAAATTCAACATCATTTGACTTAAAACAGTTGCAGCAATTAAAGAAGCTACTGATAATGGGGTTATATAACTGTGAACTATAATAAAAAAACAAAAGCTTATACATGATGTAAGCATTACCTTAATACCTGAGTTCATAACTGATTTAGGGCTATAATTTTTCTTTTGTAATCTTTTAGAAATGTTACCACCAAACATAACGCTGATAGCGATTGCTATAAAAGTTAAACCATATTCTCTAGGAGAAAGCCCTAGAATGTTCATCAAATAAAATGGGCCTTCAGCGCAATAGCTAAATATTATACCATTGCATATTGCTACTAAGAGACCTAATCTTATTACTTTGCTATCTTTATAAAGTCTTAACGCTACTTTTAGTAAAGACTGATTTGTATTTTTTTTAAATTTATTTGTTTCAGGTAATTTAGCTACAACCAAAATTATAAATGCTAATGCAAATAACATAAGAAATAAAAACACACTGTACCATGAAAACTTTTCAGTTATAGTACCTCCTATTATAGGTCCAATAAAAGGAAATATGGCCAGTGAAATACTTACATTCGTATAAGCTTTGGCTAGGTCTTTGCCTGTAAAAATATCGCGTACAATAGATTGACCCAAAACGCTACCTATACTTGCTCCAAAAGCTTGTACAAAACGGCTTAACATTAACATTTCTATATTAATACTAAAGTAGCAACCTATACATCCAATTATGTAAATTATCAAACCTTGGATAACGCAAGGCTTTCTACCTATTTTATCTGATAAATTACCCCAAAATAGTATACCTAAAGTAAAGGCAAAAAGATAAATGGTTAAAGTATGCTCTATCATTGATTCTGAAGTGTTCAAGCTGATAGCTATATCAGGCAATGATGGTATGTAAACTGTTTCAGATAATGTAGAAAACCCGGCGAGTAAAATGATAATTAATATAGGGGGTAAAATTGGGGGTGCTATTATCATAAAAATTCTTTTGTGGAATTAGCTAAATTAATATAATCTTGTACAGTTAAATTTTCAGCACGAAGATTTGAATTTATAGATAAATTTTTAAATATTTGTTCTATATTTGGAAGAGATTTTAAGGATGATTTAAGCATTTTACGTCTCTGAGTAAAGGCAGCATGAGTTACATGCTTAATAGCCTTATATAATTGAGTGCTAGGTAATGCATCATCATTTTTAGGTGTTATATGTACTATACTAGAATGTACTTTAGGGGCTGGAACAAAAGATCCAGGTTTAACATCAAATATTTTTTTAGCGTTTGCAATGCATTGTACTAAAATCGCTAATCTACCATATTCATAATTGCAAGAGTTTGCACAAATTCTAGTTACTACTTCTTTTTGAAGCATTAAAATTAATTCATCAATGATCTTGGCATGATCCAGCCAATCTATTAATAATCGTGTCCCAATATTGTAAGGTAGGTTAGCTATAATCTTTATTTTTTCATCCTGAGTTCTTTGTAGGGACAGTAAGTCAACTTTGGTAGCGTCAGCTAAAATAATTTCTAGATTGGAATGATCTAGAGCTAAGCTTTCTAAAAATGGTAAAAAACGTGCGTCTTTTTCTATTACTATTAATTTTTTTGGATTTAAGTCTAATATAGCTTTAGTCAATTTAGCAGGACCCGGTCCTACCTCAATAACAGTTTTGTCTTTTATATCATTAGCAACAGAAGCTATTTTTGCACATATAGCTGGATCTAATAAAAAATTTTGACCAAGATTTTTATCTGCTTTTGGAATATATGATTCCATGATCATGAAAAATATTTAATTTGGTTTGATTGGAATAAAAGGATATATTATCAAATATTGGTACCCCCGGCCGGACTTGAACCGGCAAGGACCGAAGTCCCACGGATTTTAAGTCCGTTATGTCTACCATTCCATCACGGGGGCTTAAAAGCTTTTAGCAGCTATTAACACTAAGCTAGCTATTCTATTGCACTTGACTACATCAACACAAACATTATGCACCATATATAATAGAAAACAATGATATATTATAAAATCTTTTGTTCTAAAGCAAGAGATTTTTATGCAATAAACAAATTCAAGTATAAACTTTTACAAAATTGCCTTTATTTCGATAAAGAAGAATACAATATTTGAGATATTTCATGGATAATTTTTATATTTTGTTCTGGTTTAAAAAGATTCAAAATTTTATGCATAACACAGACATAGTATTTAGCTATTTGTTGTTCAGTTATTATATTATATAAATTGTTTACTATAATAGCTGTATTATCTTCATTTTGATCAAATTCTAATACTACTTCTTGGCTAATAGTTTTATTTAATATGCTCTTGTATTTAGTATACGAAAAAATTTTACGCAAAAATTTCATCAGCACATTTTCTTCATAAATACTTATAAAGGGAGTATCTGAAGCTGCAATTTCTAAATTATAATCATTGATTGTTGTGATTACTACTTTTGAAGCTGCATAAACATTGATTCTATTTTCCCGTTGTTCAAAAAAAATATCTTCCTCGCTAAATTTAGTAATAATTTCTTTTTTTAAAATTTTTTCTTTACTTTCTTCAAAAGACTGATGGGGTAATAAAATTGCTATCTTTAATTTTTGTAATCTTTGTTTTAAATGAATGGCGATTTCAACAAATTTTTTAAAACTACGAAAATTAGTATCATGCAATAAATCTAAAGTTAGAATAATATCTGTATCATCGCATTGCTTTTTATCTATAAAATAGCTAGGATCAAAATTTAATTTGTTTCTTAGAATAGGGTGACCTAAAAAATTGTTGTTAATATTTTTATTTTCGAATGTTATTAAATCAACGGTATTAGCTAAAAATACCAAAGAATAATTATCTTCAAATATTTTATTAGCTTTAATATTTGTTAAAGCTAGATGAAATAATTTTGTTGGCAAGCTATACTGAGATATAATTTTAGCAATCTTGCAAGTAATATTTTCAGACCCTATAGATATAAATATATCTGGTTGTGATATAAGAAGTTCATTTGCAACTTTATTCACTAATATATTTTGGTAATAAAACTTTGAAATGAAATTCTTAGAATCTTTTTTTGATAATGTTCTAAAATCTAATATTTTATCTCGTGTATTTAACTGCTTTAACATTTTAGGGCCACCAATCCCTATGAATTCAAATTCTAAGATATTACTTCTTATCTCTCGAATAATTTCAGCAGACATTTCATCCGCTAAATCATTTAACGCTAAAAAATATATTAAAATCATAAATTCTGTAAAACCTGGATATCTATTGGCAAATTTTGATAATGATGCTATTTTATTCTAGCATAGTAATATGTTCTTAGTATAATATTTTTCTTTAACTTAAAATTTTGCATTGATGTTTTGTTATGATATTTAATAACTTAAAGATTTTTTGTGATATTTTTAACCATAAAAAAGGTTGTATATTGGCAATTGATTATGGACAAAAAAAGCTTGGTATAGCTATTTCGGATGATAGTCGTATTTTTGCGGTACCAGTGACAACAATACATGCAAATAAGATACCTATACAAGTAGATTCAATAATAAAATTAACGACACATTATGATTTTCTTGCTATTGTATTGGGTATACCATTAACCTTAATAGGGGATGAAACAGAGCAATCTAAGATTGTTAGAACTTTTGCTCATGAATTAGACAAAAAAATTAAGTTGCCAATAATTTTATACGACGAAAAATTCACTTCCAAAATAGCTAATAATATCTTAAAAGATCAAGGTATTAAACGAAAGGTAAGAAATGAAGAAGATGATAAAATTGCAGCTAGTGTATTATTACAATCGCTACTAGATCAAATAAAAAATACAATAAACTAAATTAACCAAATAGGAGAAAATATGTCTTTACCACAAGATTATTTAATTGAAAGAAAAAATATGAAATACAAAATCCAATTATGGAAGGGATTGTTTTTTGTACCCATTGCATTTTTGATATTTATAATATTTGCAAAAAATTCGCCATATTTTAAAGAAGATAAATTTATAGCAAAAGTTTATATAGAGAATGAAATTGAAGAAGATTTAGAAAAATTGAAAAAAATTGAAGCATTAGCAAAAAATAAAAATGTTGTAGCTGTTATATTGGCAATTAATTCTCCTGGGGGAAGCGTTGGTGGGTCTGAGCAATTATATTTGAGTATTAAAAAAATAAGAGACGAAAAGCCTGTGGTGGCAGTAATGGGAACTGTTGCCGCTTCTGGTGGGTATTTAATTAGCCTTGCTACTGATCGTATTTTTGCCCACGCTAGCACCTTAACGGGCTCTATAGGTGTTGTATCGATGTCATTTGAAGCAACTGAGCTTGCAGAAAAATTAGGTGTAAAATTTAATAGTTTTAAAAGTTCAGCCACAAAAGCTGGTGTTAATCCTTTTGAAAAAGTGACTCCTGAAATACGAGAAACTCAAATGGCTTTAGTTAATGACTTATATGAATTTTTTGTAGAAGTTTTAGTTAAAGAACGAGAGTTAGACTATGATGTTGCTAAAAAATTAGCTGATGGTAGAGTGTATACAGGAAGACAAGCTTTAGCATTGAATTTAGTTGATGGCATAGGTGGACAAGATGAAGCATTAGAGTGGCTTGAAACACAAGAAAACATAGATTCATCTCTACAAATTAAAGACGTAAGTCTAGAAGAAATGGGTGTAATTAGTAGAATTTTGGATTCGGGTAAAAAAGCTTCGTACAATTTATACAAAGCTTTTTTAAGTTTAGTTGTACAAAATAAATTATATACCTAAATCTCAGTTGTGTAATTTCTATTCAAAGGTTAAAAGAGTCTAACACAAGACTCTTTTAGTCAGATTTTAGCTACAATAATAAAATCAATCATTGCGTTCATATATTCTATAGATTCTTTGAATATATAGCTAATAATTGAAGATGCTTCATTAAATTGAATTTTAGATAAAGTTTGTTCTTCAATAAGAGATTTAAAAATTGTTATAGCTTCTAAAGTCTCTCCTTTTGAGGTAATATTGATAATAATTCTGTCTTCAATATTCAAATTTGCCTCTTTTCGCATTTGTTGAATTGTTCTTATAACGTCTTTTGCTATTCCTTCTAAAAACAATTGGTGACTTATTGTAATGTCTAATAAAATGATCCCATCACTATTAGATAATGATTTGTTAGCGCCCTTAACAATAGGTTCTAATAAAAGACTATATTCGTCTGTATTTAAATTCTCACCCGCAATAAATAATTTTTTGTCTTCAATTCGCCAAGTATTATTTTTTGCTGCAGCAATCAAATCTTTCATTTTATGACTTAAACGTTTTGCGAGTGTAGAGTGGTTTAGTGACAATTTATAAGTACCATATTCATTTAAATTATCAGAGTAGCTAATCTCTTTCACGTTTAGTTCATCCTGAATTAGATGCTCAAGTTTTTGTAGTTTTGCATAGTCTTTTATAACTATAGTCAATTTCTGTAAAGGTTGACGTGAGCGTATATTCTCTTGATTTCTGATAAATAACCCAGTGCTACATATATCCCTTACAATATCCATGATTGCTACTAAATCTTCTTCATCGGATATTTCATTTAATTTTGGAAAATTTTCTAAATGCACGCTTCTAGTATTGTCATGAATATCGTATGCAGTTAAATTTAGATATAACTCTTCGCTCAAAAATGGTAACAGTGGGCTGAAGGCTTTAGACATTTGTACTAGACAAGTATAAAGTGTATCGTACGCACTAACTTTATCTGCAACATTTTCGCTACCCCAAAATCTGTTTCTACTGCGTCTTATATACCAGTTATTTAATATCTCAAAAAAGTTACTTATTACAGCATAAGCCGATTGGCTATCAAACATATCCATAGATTTTTCAATATTTGATACATATGTTTTTAATTTAGCCAATATATATTTGTCTAAAATATTTTCAGAAAAATCTACTAGCTTAGCATTTATGTTGTCGATATTGGCATATATAGTAAAAAAATGATAAGCTTGCCAAATTGGCCTTATATGTAGACGAAGCGCCTCAAAAACCATGTGTCCGTCTTTGTCTATTAACAATTCTTCACCCTTTGTTACAGAAGAGGAAAGCATAGTCAATCTTAAAGCATCAGATCCGTATTTGGCTATAATTTCTAAAGGGTCTGCATAATTATTTAAACGTTTAGATAATTTTTGACCCTTAACATCTAAAATTACACCGTGACAAATGCAATTTAAAAATGGTGGTCTATCGAATAAAGCCGTAGATAAAACCATCAAAGTATAAAACCATCCTCGTGTTTGAGCTACATATTCTACAATAAAATCTGCGGGACCATTTTGTTCAAAATATTCTTTATTCTCAAAAGGATAATGCATTTGGGCGTAAGGCATAGAGCCACTTTCAAACCAGCAATCAAAAACATCCTCCACTCTACGCATTATAGATTTTCCACTAGGGTCATCGGGATTGATACGCACCAGTTCATCTAAATGTTCTTTATGCAAATCTGTTACTTTAACATCAAAATCTTTTTCTATTTCAGATATAGAGCCATATACATCAATTCTTGGATAATTTGGATCATCACTAATCCAGACGGGGATGGGTGTACCCCAAAATCTGTTTCTACTTATATTCCAATCTTTAGCATTTTCTAGCCAATTACCAAATAACCCATCTCTTATATGATTAGGAATCCAGTTGATTTTTTTATTATGCTCTACCATACGATCTTTGAAATCGGTAACTTTCAAATACCAGGAAGATACAGTTTTGTATATCAAAGGAGTATCGGTTCTCCAGCAATGCGGATAGTTATGCAAATATTGTTCGGTGGCAAGCCAATTACCTTGATTTTTTAATTTTATAATTACCCTATCATTTGATTCTATTACGTTTATACCCTCAAGATCTGGTACTTCATTGGTAAAATTACCAGCATTATCCACTGGGCACACTAAGTCAATATTATTTTGTTTACATAGCAAAAAGTCATCTTCACCAAATCCAGGAGCAATATGCACGATACCGGTTCCATCACCGCCTGTAACAAAATCACCACATAAAGTTTTAAAAGCTCCAGAATGATCTTTAAAATAGTCAAATATTGGTGTATAGGATAAATTTTCTAATTCTTTACCCGTTATACTGGCTATCATCAAAGCTCCATTTAATTCTTTAGCCATAAATTTCTTACTAGCTTCAGACGACATAACATAGCATTTATCCTTGAGTTCTATAGCTACATATTCTATTTTTTCTCCTAAAGCTAATGCTAAGTTAGAAGGTAGGGTCCATGGTGTTGTTGTCCACGATACAAAATAGCAAGTTTTGTCGTGTTTGTTTAAAAATTGTCCAAGCTCTGCAGATTCAAATAAAACACTCACACTGTTATCCGCTCTTTGTCTGTAAGAATTATCTAACCTAGTTTCAAAATTAGATAGGGGTGTTTGACAAGCCCATGAATAAGGCATAACACGCATAGCTTTATATATATAACCTTTTTTATAAAGTTCTTTGAAAGCCCAGATTATAGATTCCATGAAGTTAGTATCCATGGTTTTATAAGCGTTTTGAATATCTACCCAGCGGCCTTGCTTATCAACATATTCTTCCCAAGCATTAGTATATTTTAATACCAATGACTTACAGTGGTTGTTAAATTTATCAACACCATATTTGATGATAGCAGAACGACCCGATACACCTAGGTCTTTTTCAGTAGCCATCTCAGCTGGCAAACCATGGCAGTCCCATCCAAATCTTCTTTCAACTTTTTTACCCTTTATAGTTTGATATCTGGCATACACATCTTTTATAAAACCAGTAAGTAAATGACCGTAATGAGGTAACCCATTTGCAAAAGGAGGGCCATCATAAAATGTAAATTCATTAGATTTATTATCAATCTTGCTTGGTCTAAAATCTACAGATTGTTTAAAAATATTATTTTCCTGCCAATATTTAGAAATCTTATTTTCTAAAATCCCATAATCAGTATTAGATTCAACTTTTGGATAAGGTGTTTTAGTATTTTTCATAAATTGTTTTTATTTTTTCTTAGTATTTAAAATATAATAAATAATGCAATAATAGTCATTAAAGAATTTTATATTTAGTATTATTGATTTATGTTGGATAAAGATTAAATTTCTTGCCTAACTTATCTTTAAATAAGGTGAATAAAGCTGAAAATAAATAGATTTATAACTCATTAATTCCTCATGAGATCCAGATTCAATAACTGTACCCTTATGCATAACTATAATATTATTAAAATGCTCAATACTTGTAAGCCTATGTGATATTACTATTATTGTTTGGTTATATAAGAATTTTTTTAAATTATCATATATTTTTATTTCAGTATTAGCATCTAAAGCACTAGCGGCTTCGTCTAAAAGCAATATTGGAGTTTTGCGTAAAAATGCTCTAGCTAAAGCTATTTTTTGTCTTTGCCCCCCAGAAAAGATTGAAGAACTTATATTTATAATTGTGTTATATTTTTCTGGTAATTCTTCTATAAAATCGTGTGCATAAGATAATTTTGCTGCCTCGATTACCGCTTCTAAACTTGTAATATCAGTGCCATAGATTATGTTTTCAAATATACTACCATCAAATAATATATTTTCTTGGCTTACTAAAGTTATATTATGCCTTAAATAACTAACATCAATTGAGCTAATATTTTTTCTGCCAATTATCATTTCTCCACTAGTTTTTGCAACAAAATGTAGTAGTAGGTTAATCAATGTAGTTTTGCCGCTACCAGAAGGTCCAACAACAGCTACTAAACTGCCTGCTGTTATATCAATATTTATATCACGTAATATACAAATATCATCAACGCTGTAACTTAAGTTACTCAAATAAATTGAATTATCGATCATTTGTTTAGTGTGTGCATCATCTTTGTGATGATTTTTGCTTTCTATCTTTGCTTTTGAATCTAGCAATTCAAATATTCTAGTAGAAGCTGCTATACCCTCCTGTAATTTTGAATTAAGAGCAAGTAAGCTGCCAAAAGGTTTATAAGCCCCAGCAAAAGCTGAAATAAAGGTTACTATAGACCCAGGAGTAGAATTGCCTTCAAAAATCAACATACCGCCGTATAATGTTATAAAACACATAGAAAGGCCCATAAATATCTCTTTCAAAGGCATAATAATAGTAGTGTATTTTATAGCGCCTTTGTATAAAAGCAAAATTTCATCTAATTTATTTTTAGTTTTTTGTATTTCATATTCCTCAGTTAAGCACGACTTAATCAATTTAAATGTTTCAAATGACTCGTCTAAATTAAAATTATACTGGCTTAGCTCTTCTTGAATATTATCTACTGAGGAGCGAAATTTTTTGCTAATTATGTTAACTATGTACAATATTATAGGGAAAACTAAAAAAGTTATGCAGGACATCAAAAATTCAGTATAAAACATCATAATTATAAGAAAAACAATAGTCATAGCATGCTTTCCTATACCTACGGTACCATCAATTATAGCTCTTCTTATTAAAGCTATATCGTTGGTAAAGCGAGAAATCAAACGAGCTGAAGAATATTTTGCAATAAATTCTATGTCGGAATATATAAGATGTTTATACAAAGAAAGCTGTATGTCAGCTAAGATTTTTTGGCCAACAAATTCTATAATATAAATTTCACAAAATTCTATTAAGCCCTTTAAAGTATAAGCAAACAGACCTAAAAATGGTATAATTATGTACATAGCTTTATCTTGTTTAATAAAGACTAAGTCGGTTAAAGGTTGCAGTAACTTAACAATTATGGTTGTGGTGATGGCTCCCAAAACCATGCATATTAAGGCTATTGCTAATGAAGAGCGATAGTTTTTTATATAATCACGATATAGTCTTTGTATAATAAAGACGGCATCGTGATGTTTTGATTTTGGCATTTTTATTAATTACCAGGTACGTGTTCTCCAGGTAACACTAAGCAATATCCGGCTGATCTCACGGTTTTTATAACTGTTTCATTAATTTCTTCATAATGCAGCATAGATCTTAGCCTGTTAATATGAACATCTACTGTTCTTGGGTCTACTTTTGCTTCTGTTCCCCATACGTAATCTATAATGCTTTGTCTAGAAAAAATCTTTTGCGGTGATTGCATTAAAAGCTGTAGAATTTTAAACTCTGTAGGTCCAACTCTTACACTTCTTTTACCACAATATACTTGATAAGTAGAAAGATCCATTTTTATGTTACGATGTTGCAATAGTTTATCTTGGAATTTAGGGTTGGATTTACGTAGTAAAGTTTTTATAGCCATCATAAGCTCAGATGCATCAAAAGGGGATGGTAAAAATTCAACTAATTCATGATTAGCAAAATCCTTTACCATTTGATCTTTTTTCTCACTATCAGTCATTATTAGTATAGGTAAATCTTTTAATTCATCTTGCAGGCGTGTTTCTGTAATGAACTTTCCAATGTTAATTTCTGGGTCTTCGCCTTGCAAAAGAATAATATTCACATTATTCACCATTAAAGCGCGCTGAGAATGTTCAAGTTTTGTGCATCTTACAACGTTAAACCAGTAACGCTCTATAGAATTACAGATAGATTTGGATTTGGCTTCATCTTGCTCTATTACTAGCACTATTGGAGGTAATTTATCAATCATATTTTGTCCTTGTTAATATTTTGTTACATTTCACACAATATATATTATATTTAATTTATTAAATTTTCAAGTGTTTTTATCTAAAAAATGTACTAAATAATTATTAAATTTAATATAATATTTTTTCTAGTGCTAAAAGTATCAATTATTAACTTTAGGTAAAATTAAACATTAACTTACTACTAAATAACTATTTTGAAGAGTTAGTTATTAATTCATATAATTGTTAATAATTAGGGCTGAATAGTCATCTAAGTCTTCAAATATGATCATACTAAACCATTATCTTGAATTTGTAAATTAATTTAAATAAAATACCTCTATATTTTAATAGTATGTTGTATTTTTGCAACAAATAATTAATAAAGATATAAAGCGTTAACAAAAATTTTATTATATAGTTGTATTTTTTGATAAAAAGCAGTATAGTATTCTTTAATACTGAAAAATAAATTTATTTTTTATTAAAC
>CANGIW010000023.1 GCA_947454145.1 Rickettsiales bacterium | reverse complement strand
TTGGACGGATTGGTTTGGGCAAGAAGAATTAATAATACATGAAACAAATATTGGTCAAAAAAATTGGTTTTTTGAATTTTCTGGAAAAAAAATTGCTATTATATTCAATAATAAATTTGATTTATTATCTCTAACTAATTATGCATTAGTAATGGATGCTACAAATAAAAAATATATAAATAATTCGCTAGTATCTTTAAATATAGAGCAAATTATTGATCTTACAGATTTATTAGGGAGTGGAAAAAATCTTTTTATTTTTCTAGAAAAAACCGGATTTAAAATTGAACTATTATAAATTTTTTCTATCAGTTACAATACAATTTGTATTGTGAACTTAAATTATACATAGTAAAATCACAATTTAATTCTATTTATATTTTGTATAGAAAATTATTTTTATCATGTCTAAAAATAAACTAATGATTTCATTATTACTAGCAAATTGTTTCACTCATTACGATGCTGTTCTTTATGCGATTATGGGCAAAATTATAGCTAAAATATTTTTTTCCGATGATCAGATTTCAGGACTAATTGTTACATATAGCGTGCCTTTAATAGGTATATTTATCAAACCGATTGCTACAACATTATTTGGTGGAATTGCTATAACATTTGGACCCGCTAAAGGTTTGTTAGTTAGTTTATTAGGTATAACTATATGCACTTTTTTAATAGGGTGTTTGCCTAGCTATGAAAGATTTGGTGTGTGGTCTCCAATATTGTTGGCTATTGTTTATACAATTCAATCAATTTTTGTATCTGGCGAATCAACTATCGCGGGTTTATTTATTATCGAAAATACGGAACCTAAAAAACGTTCTTTTATAAGTAGTTTATATAATTCATCTTCAATTCTTGGTGTATGTATTGCTACATGGATTACTTATCTAATAGCTGAATCAGATAATGTTGAATTATATTGGCGCTTAGGATATTTTGGTGGGGTATTTACAGGATTAATTAATATTTATTTGCGTTATCAACTTAATATTAGCAAATATTCTTCTGCAAATTTTTATAAAAATAACTCGGTCAAAATATTTAGTTGGAATAAATATTTTCTTATTGTTGGCAGTTATATGTTGGTAGCACTCATTAGCTGCTATTTTTTAATAAATTCCAGTAATAATTTTTTATATTACGTCAAAAGATTAGCCCCCTGCCTAGTATTTATTGCTGCTGTAGCATTATATCATTTTAATAAAAATGGTGTAACTATGCTGAAATTAATGATCATAAATGGTTCGAATTATTTGAATTTTGTCGTACCTTTCATTATGTTTAATATTTTAATACCATTAATGACAAAATTTACTTATGCCGATATGCTTAGCATGAACATAAAAATGACTTTGCTAGACGGGTTATTACTACCTTTATTTGGTTGGTTGGGGGACAAATATGGCGCAAGAAGAGTTATGCTGATCTCAGCAATTTTAATGACTATAACAATAGTACCATTATTTTATTTAATCCCTGAAGCCAGTTATATGCAGCTTGCTATAATTAGGTTTGTAATAGTTATAATTGGTATAGGATTTTCTGCTCCTTCGCATCAATATTTTCTAGAGTCTTATGGTGGATATAACAAATATGTTATCACGGGAATATCTTGTACAATAGGCGGAGAGCTTGTACGCAGAATATCTATGCCTCTTTCGTTATATCTTTGGGAAATGTATCATGTGACTTTTGCAATATCTGGCTATATAGCTTTCGTTAGTTTGCTTGCAGCATTAGTGCTTTATTTTGATACACCCAAAGAAAATAAAGCCACTACTTAACTTTGACTGTCTTTTTAAATTTTTTTTAGCGTAGCAGGTCTTTTTGCAATAAAGTTAATTTCTTTTACGTTTATAGCGATATTTCTTCAGAAATTGCAAAGTTTTAAAATTTCAGGAGCAACTCAAAGCCAATACAATCTATCTTAATTTTAAAATACATAGATAACTACTGAGACTAAAAATACACACTCTGCGTTATATATATTTTTCTTTAAAAACTGTAAACTTTTTCTTGTTATTCTGCAGAATATTATGTATAATATCTATTAAACATATTTAATTACCTTCATATACCTTAAGTTGATAACTTATACTTAACTATTATTTTCATAATATAAATTATTATCAAAAAATTATAATCAAAAAAGCAAAACAATGTATCCAGAAAAAACAACTGAACCACAAACTTCTGAAATGTTAGATTCTAAGATGAAAGAATCATACACTACTATAACTAAAGGTTACGATTTTTGGCAATTTACTTCAAAAAGCTATTTTAGCCTAAATGGTATACTATTTTTGACGCAGCATAATACTAAATTATTAGCAGGTGCTATTATAAAAGATAATATGGTAACACCCTGTTTTATGGCAAAAAAAACTTGGGGTAAAATTATTCAAGGATCAATAAAACCAACTCTTAGTCATGAAGGTTTAACAGTAAAAATAGCTACCTCCTATAAATTTATAGAAGACAATAGCTTGACTTTTGCTATTGATTTGAATTTATTGTTTTTACCAAAATCTAAATTAAAAGTTTATCTTACTATACCTCAAGACGATCATACAAAGTACAAAATAGGTTTCAGTACGGATTATACTTATAATCTAAAATTTTATTTTGATATTTTAGAAATAACCGAATTTCAAACAAATATTGAAGAAACAGAAACAATTTCAGTACAAGATTCCAATATGTTAAATATTGACCAATATAGTGAATTTTTGCACTCATCGGAAGAAACTAACTATCAGACCATGTGCGCTGGGGGGGAGGCAAAATTTAGTATTAATCAACACCAAGATTTTTGTTTTAAAATTTAATCCACTGGATATAATCTGCAGCTTTTGGTTGCAGAAGTTTATTTTTTGTATTAATTTTTCTTTTTTCCTATTTTCTTATAAATTTTCCATTGAAAAACAAAACTAAACTGTAAATTTAAAAAAACTTGTGTTAGATTTTATATTAATCTCTAAAGAAATATCGTAATCTTTAGATTGATTTATATAAATTCAAGAAATCAATTTAATACAGTGTAGAATGTTAATTAGCCCTTTAGCAATATCAAAATTTCAAAATAGTGTACTTCAACTATTATTAGTTGCTGTAGTGATATTTTTAGGATACTGCAGTAGCGGAATTTTGATAGCTTACTTCTTAAATACTAATCCTAGCTTTCAAGCACAATATAATTTATATCAAGTAGCCACAACTACTGAATGTTATTACTTGGCTCGTGATTATTCGTTATGGATAAAAAATGTTTGGAATCAGTTGCAATGGATTGATTACGACCATCTTAAGTCCAAGATAGTTTTTGCTTTTGCACTTCCACAAACTTTGATTTTACTGTCTTGTATTTTATTTTTCAAAAAATTACGTAAAATAGCTCCATTTAAACCACCAGAAAAAGTCTTTGGTGATGCAAGATGGGGTGATCAAGATGATATTACTAGAGCTGGATTAAGAGCAAAGGAAGGTATGTTACTTGGTACCGATGAATATGGATACTATGTAGCTTCTGGCTTTCAACACAGCTTGCTTTTTGCTCCAACAGGTTCTGGTAAAGGGGTGGGGTTTGCTATACCCAATTTGTTATTTTGGAATCATTCTGTTTTTGTGCATGACATAAAACTTGAAAACTATGATCTTACAAGCGGTTGGAGGGCTTCCCAAGGTCAAGAAGTATATGTGTGGGAACCATCAAATCCAGATGGTATAACACATTGTTATAACCCAATAGATTGGGTTAGTACTAAACCTGGTCAAAGGGTTGATGACGTGCAAAAAATTGCTAATCTTATAATGCCAAAACAAGAATTTTGGGAAAATGAAGCAAGAACTTTGTTTGTTGGGGTTGTATTATATTTACTTGCAGATGATAGTAAAATTAAGAGCTTTGGTGAAGTTGTAAGAACCCTACGTAGCGATGATGTTATATACAATCTTGCTATTGGTATGGATACTTTGGGTGGCATAATGCATCCAGTGGGCTATATGAATATAGCTGCATTTTTACAAAAAGCTGATAAGGAGCGCTCTGGTGTAATTTCTACACTGAACTCAGGTTTAGAACTTTGGGCTAACCCTTTAATTGACGTAGCTACAGCTAGCTCTGATTTTAACATTCAGGAATTTAAGAAGAAAAGAACTACTGTGTTTGTTGGCTTAACTCCAGATAACATACAACGTTTGCAGAAATTGATGCAGGTTTTTTACCAACAGGCAACAGAGTTTTTAAGCCGCAAGATGCCTAATATCAAAGAAGAACCTTATGGTGTTTTGTTTTTAATGGATGAGTTCCCTACTTTAGGTAAAATGGAACAATTTAAAAGTGGTATAGCTTACTTCCGAGGATATAGAGTTCGTCTTTTTTTAATTATACAAGATACGCAACAGTTAAAAGGTACTTATGAGGAAGCGGGTATGAACTCCTTCCTTTCTAACTCTACTTATCGTATAACTTTTGCTGCTAATAATTACGAAACAGCAAATTTAATATCCCAATTGTGTGGTAATAAAACTGTAAAACAATCTTCATATAGTAAACCAAAGTTTTTTGATTTTAACCCATCAACTCGTACTATGAATGTTTCGGAAGTTCAAAGAGCTCTTCTTTTACCGCAAGAAGTTATTCAATTATCAAGAGATGAGCAAATAATCTTAATAGAGTCTTTTCCACCTATTAAATCTTTAAAAATTAAATATTTTGAAGATAAATTTTTTACAAAACGTTTGCTGCCAAAAACTTTTGTACCTACACAAGTAGCTTACACTAAAAAAGAAGATAAATTTTAAGGATAAAGTTTTATATAAATGTATTCTTGAATTTAAAGAATTTTTTAACTATCTTCATTTAAATTTTAAAGATAAAATACAATAACACGTATATGCTAATTTTAAAAAATAATTATATAAAGATATTAGTAATTATATCAATAATACTGTTTTCTTTATTTGGTATATCTGTTCTAAAATTATTTCAAGGAGCAAATATCCCAAATGTTTTAAATAGCCAGATCCAATTAAAACAAGAAATTAAATTTTTACCATTTCCATATGTACAATTAACTCAAATAATAGCTCCAGAGAATAAAACTTCGATTTTTACCCATAATATTAAAGGCTATTTCTCTTTACTCTCTTTATTAACACTTAGCCCTAAAATATCTAAAATAGAAATTGATAAAATAGACATATTTGATGATAATTTGCATTTTGATGAATATCCAAATGCTACATATTTATTAAAAATTCTGAAAAGTTATAAGGAAAGTTTTAATGATTTTACTTTTCATATAGCTAGTTTAGTAGTATACAATCAAGATTTGACAACTTCAAATGTTACCAAAGTTCATTATCTCAATAACTTAATAATAGAGTCTCAAAAAATAACCTTTAATACTGATAATAAATTAATTAATTTTTCTATTGAAGATAATAAAAAATTAATTAGTCTCATAACATCACAAGGGTATGAGCTTAAAAGCCTAAGTGAATATTCACAAGATGCTATCGTAAATAGTAAATTTAATTTAAAAATTACTGATTTAACAAATTTTTTTAGTGAAATATTTTCTCCTAAAACATCCAATAAAATTCAGACTCAAAATACAATTACCTCACATGCACCAATTTTAGCCAGTTGGAATACAAAACTCAGCGAAGATAACAATGAAATATTAGAAAATTTTATTATTAATTCCCCAGATATTACATTGACAGCTAATGGTACAGTCAACAAATCCGAAGTACCTAGCTATAATGTTAATGTTGAATCCTTAAATTTGACTAACTTTTTTCAAAATCTTTCATTATCCGATCAGCAAAGATGGGATTTATTTGGTTCATTTATCAATAAAATTTCTTTTAATAATTTATCTATAGCAGCTAAGGAAATTATATTAGCAAATGACAAAATTATAAATTTTAAGCTTATTACCTCAGTAAAAAAAGATAGAGGCTATCTTATACAACAAGACATATTGGGAGAATTCGCTTCAGGTGGAAATTTTATTATCCAAGGTTTGAATGCTCCAACTATTGATTTTAATAGCTTTAATGGCAAAATAGCATTAAGTTATTCCAACATAGAAAAATTTGTTGATATTTTAGGCTTTAAGAAATTTGTTGATTTTTCACCTAATTCTCCTCTAGAGTTTTATTCTGATATAGCGTTAAAAGATTATGCACTCAATTTTAACAATTTATCATTGAAAGTTAATAATACTACCAATGTGACTGGGAAATTGGTTTTTAGGAAATCTGATCCTAAAAGTTATATTATATCTGATTTAAATTTTAGTTCTTTAGATTTAACCTCAGAAAATTTTAACAAAATAAATACTAATTTAGTGCAATTAATATCTGGGTTTATACCTTATAAAGGTTCTTCTAGCTATAATGACAGTCTAGTATCTCTAAAAAACTTAAACTATACATTAGACAATCAGTGGCATTTTGATGAGTTAAAATTAGTTAATCATAAATTATTAGATTTTACTTTAGCCTGGAACATTAAAGATGGTGCTGTGTCATTATATAATGTTAATTGTATGTTAGATGAAAACAATATTGTTGGAAGTATCTTGTTTGATTCTAATTCTATGACACCTAATTTTGTAAGCGATTTTAAAATTGATAAAGTTGAAATTTCAAATCCAGTTGATGTAGAAACTATTGCTGGCACCATAAATTCACTTCAAAATGATGTTGCCATAGATAAATTAAACATGAATGCTACAGCTAAAATAAATGAATTAATTCTGAATAAAGAAAAATTTACGGATATTAGTTTCACAGCAAATACTCAGGAAAATACTATCTTAATACAGCAATTATCTGCAAAATATTTAAATTCTACTTTGAATGTAAATGCTAATATAAATTCAGACCCTATGTCTTTGAATTTAGCATTTTCTTATGATGGCCTGACTGCAAAAACTTTATCAACTTACTCTTCGTCTTTAATAAATTTTTCCGATGGAGCTTTTAGTGTAGCAGGGCTAATAAACACAAAAGGAAAAAAACTAAATGAGCTATTATATAATAGCCAAATGCAATTAGATTTTATAGGTAGCAATTTAGTGTATCCAAATTCTGGAATTGATAATTTTGTAACTCTTATATCTGATGATAATTATAACATTAGTAACTTTAAATCAGACCTTAATACAAAATTATTTTACGGAGACACAAAAATTAGTTCATCTAAAGGTAGATTGCTTTTAGATAAAGGAATGTTTACTCTTGAAAAGAGCATATTCAATACCAATAAAACTACAACAACTATAGATGGTAATTTAAACATTTATGATCAAAGTTTGAATATATCGATATTAAGTAAATTTTATTTATCTGACACAACTAATAATAATAACAGTATACAACCCGCTAATTCTACTCAAGACTTAACTATTATTAAACTTAATCTAAGTAATAATTTATCTAATATTATTACTAATCTTGATTCCGGTGAGCTATACAATAAATTAAATTCTAGAAATTCAACTAATAAAAAATGATGTTTTAAAACTTCAACAAATAACTTTTAACTCTGAAAGTTCTTAATTATTAAAGGAGATGATTCACTTTTGAATTTTCATGAGTATTTTGACAATAAGTTACTGGTTAAAAAAATTAGGTTTTAGTTATAAACAACAGACTTTTCCTGCTTGGCAAACAATTCAAGACAAGCGATATAAGTAGCAAGAATATATAAAGGATATACCAATAAAGCCTTGTGTATATTGATGGCGCGCCCCATCGAGTTATAGTAGGGTTGGATTATAGTGTAGGCTTGGGGAATAATAAATCAATAGCTCTGATGCTTTGAATAGAAGTTTTAATACGAATTTGTTTAAAAAATGGGTAGAGCATTTTTTAATTCAATAGCTAAAAACTAATCAGGTTGTTCTTACAACGGTTGGTAATCCAGCTTTTCTTAAATCTCAAAGCACCTAATTCAACCTAAAATTACTATAAGTATTTAATACTGTAAAATCATCTAGATTTAAACCCTATAGAGAAATTCTGGGCACATATGAAACTTTGCTTTAAATATAACATAGTAAATTTTACTAAACTATACGACGCTATTTTTTGCTTTTTCAAAGCACCTAATTCAACCTAAAATTACTATAAGTATTTAATACTGTAAAATCATTGATATTAAAGCAAGACCTTCGCGGATCATAAAAGACCATCTGAATTGTGAGCTATTTCTTAAGAAAAAACCTAATAAGAATAGATAGATTCTTGGTGTTACACTAAATGGAACTCAAATTACTATAGTATAAAAAATTACTTAGGTATCTCAACTCTTAAACCAAAATAAAATCTATCTTGTTTTTCTAAATTAATTTCTTCCATTACGTAACCCTCTTGAAATATTGCTGGATCATCTAAATTTCTTTTTAGAGACAAAACTAAACAAAATCTATTATCAACTTTCTTAACATAAAAACCAATATGACCACCACCCTCTTTTTGTCTCCAAACCAGAATATCTCCGATTTGTAATTTATTTACTGGTATAGCTTTAAATACTGAAGATAAAATATCTAAATCAACAACCTCTATTTTTTGGGGCTGTATAATCCAGTCTAAAGCCTTTGAGTTATCTTTCCAATAAGTTTCGGACCAAAAATTAAAAAGAGTTTTAGTATCGAGATGAGCGTCAAGGAAATCTTTTTGCGTCGCATTTAAATTTTTTAAGTTTCTAATTAATAATGAGCCAATATATGAAGAACAATCGCTAGGAGCAAATTTTTTAGCAGGATGCGCTCTAGTTTTCACTCTATTACCTCCAAAAAAATACCCATTATGACCCGCAATTAAACAAACTACATTAGTATCATTATCTAGTGCCGTTGTACTACTACTTAAATATCTACTATTAATTATGTTTAAATCTTTTGCATATTCAATATTATCTATAACTTTTTTAGGTATATTTAATATCTCATATAGAGACGAATGATTCAAATCAAGATAATATATTGGTTTATATATTATTTCATTTGTTGTCTTAAGATTACTGATCATTTTATTAAGGCTCTGATATATAGAAAAGAAAAGTACATTTTCTACAGTACGATTTCCTGAATTCATATATGAATCAGCTGCAAAATTTTGTAGATCTTGAACTTGTGTCATCAAATCTAAGGAAGTAAAAAGTTCATCAATACTTTTGATGTTAGCAATCAAGTTTGTAGCCTTTGGTAAAAGTATAGCCATTCTGTTACTTGTTGCCGTTATAAATTCGTCTGGAATATCTAATCCTTTTTCTTGATATTCGTTTTCAAATTTTTTTAGTTGGGATTTAAGTTGCATCCATGCTGTAGAGTCTTGTGCGGTATTGTTAGATATACTTTTTAGTAAGTATCTCTCATCAACTCCATGTGCTAGTAAAAATTTTACTTGGTTTTTAATTTCTTGAGATATGTGTTTACGTTCTTGTGTTTGAGCGTTTCTAAAATCTATTGCCGTCTGTTTTGCAATTTGGATAACTTTCTGATTTGTACTTTTGGTAACCATAGAAATACAAAAAATAGCTATGATTGTCAAAAACAAAGAAAAAATCAAATACTTATATGATTTATTGTACATTATTCAAAATTTATTAGTTTTTTGTTAACAGATAAACTTACGCAACGGGTATTAATGTTAATAAATTTTGTACTTCTATAAGTACAGATCGATTTATTTGGAAAGTCAATTTACATTTCAAATACACACTGATTCCTAAAAGGAAAAATTAACTCTGTATTTTTCTTTGCGTAAAAATACAAGTATAAAGATTCTTTCTACATTAGAGAAAACACAAATGTAGAAAGAGAAATACAAGAGTATAAGATAATTTTTAACGTTTGGAAAATTGAGTGCTTTTTCTAGCTTTATGTTGACCATATTTTTTACGCTCAACAACTCTAGGATCCCTAGTTAAACATCCGGATTGTCTTAATGCAGTGTGAAAAGATGGGTCTATTTTGTCTAAAGCTCTAGCTATTCCGTGCTTTATAGCTCCAGCTTGAGAAGATTTACCACTACCTTTAACGGTACAAAATACATCATATTTGCCAAGTGTATTAGTAACCTGAAATGGCTGCAACGCTATAAAAGAATTTGCACCACGAGGAAAATAATTCTCTAAATTTAATTTGTTAATTATAAATTTACCAGTACCAAATTTTACCCATACTCTCGCCACGGCAGTTTTTCTACGTCCTGTACCATATGGTCTTAGTTCAGATGTGGTAACGTTGTTAGTGTTTGGTTTAACCGTTAATTTTGTTTGTGAAGGTGATAGTTGTGGTTGTGACATATTTATAAAATAAATTTTACTTTGCTATATTTTTACTGTTTCTAGCTGCTAAGTCTAAAATTTGTGGTTTCTGAGCTTGATGAGGATGATCTTGACCAGCATAAATGTATAAATTAGCTAACTGATGTCTTGCTATTTTATTTTTTGGCAACATACGCTTCACAGCCATCTTTAAAATTCTTTCAGGAAAACGACCTTCTAGAATTTTTCCAGCCATCAATTTTTTAATACCACCAGCAAAACCTGTGTGATAATAATAACATTTCCCAGTAACTGTATGAGTCTTATTACCTGTAAATCTAACTTTCTCTGCATTTATAACGATAATATTCTTGCCACAATCAACATGGGGGGTAAAAAACGCCTCGTCTTTACCTCTTAACATTTTTGCTATCTCTGAAGCAATACGACCTACAATCAGACCGGATGCATCAATTAGTATCCATTTTTTTTCTACGTCTTCACGTCTTAAAGAAAAAGTTTTCACTGTAAAACCCTATTAAAAATAAAAATTCATAAATCTTTGAAGAAATTCTAAAACACAAAGGCACCTATTGTCAATCTATATTTAACAGATCTTATGTTGATATTATATAATAATATTTTAAAGATACAGCTTAAGCTCTATATAAACAGTAGTTGTATAAAATTTCTAACAGCTTTTTTAAAAATGTTAACCTATCATATTCTTTAAATCAATCAATCTATCAAATTCTTCACTATTGATTATATTTAATTTTATAGCAGCATCTTTAAGGCTAGTACCAGAATTATATGCTTCTTTAGCTATTTTAGCAGCATTATCATAGCCTATATGGTCATTTAGAGCAGTAACCAACATAAGCGAATTATGGGCCAAATAATTAATTCTAACTTCATTTACTTTTATATCATTTAAACAATTTTTTGTGAAACTTAAGCACCCATCAGCAAGTAATCTGATCGACTGAAGAATGTTATAAATAATTACAGGTCTATAAACATTTAGTTGCAATTGACCGTCAGATCCAGCTATGCTTACTGTAACGTGATTTCCCATAACCTGAGCTGAGATCATGGTTAAAGCCTCGCATTGAGTTGGGTTAACTTTACCAGGCATTATAGATGATCCTGGTTCGTTTTCAGGCAAACTAATCTCCCCTAAGCCACATCGTGGGCCTGAAGAAAGTAATCTGATGTCATTAGCTATTTTATTTAAACTAACAGCTAAAGAATTTAAGCTTCCAGAAAAATTAACTAAGGAATCACAGGTTGAAAGACTTTCGAATTTATTTGGAGAAGAATTAAAAGGTAAATTTGTTTCAATAGTTAATTCTTTAGCAAATTGCTCAGCAAATTTAGGATGAGTATTAATTCCAGTACCTACAGCCGTTCCTCCTTGAGCTAGAAAATATAGCTCTTGTAAAGCTATATGAATACGTTTTAAATTATGTTCTATTTGACATGCGTAAGAAGAAAATTCTTGCCCCAATGTCATAGGAGTCGCATCTTGCATATGAGTGCGACCTATTTTTATTATATTTTTCCAAGAATATGCTTTTGCTGCAAGCATTTTTTGCATATTTTCAACATTAGGAATTAAATAATTTTTTACCAACATTATAGTCGCTATATGCATAGATGTTGGGAAACAATCGTTAGATGATTGACCTTTATTAACATGATCATTGGGATGAATTGGCGATTTAGAGCCTAGTTTAGCTCCCAATAACTCGTTTGCAATATTAGCTATAACCTCATTCACATTCATGTTAGTCTGAGTACCAGAACCTGTTTGCCAAACAGAAAGAGGAAAATTATTAAGAAATTTTCCAGATGAAATTTTATCGCAGGCTTCTATAATAGCATGAGTTAATTCTTTGCTTAGTAAACCCAATTTAAAATTTACTTTCGCTGCAATTTTTTTGATCAAAACTAAAGCGAGAATAATTTCTGCTGGCATTTTTTCTTGGCCAATATCAAAATATTTCAGAGATCTTTGTGTTTGAGCTCCCCAATAGAATTTATTGTCAACCTCAATGGAGCCCAATGAATCTGTTTCCAAACGTTTCATAAATTAATGCCCTTTTTTTATATTTAGATAAAACATTCTTATAGATAAATTATTCTATAAAATTCCTAATAAATCAACCAAGAGTATAAAATGTAGATTTGATAGCAAAACAGCTAGAGTTATTTGATTTTCTTGTGTTTTATGCGTTGTAAGAATTTTTTTGTTTCTTCTGGTAAATAAAGAATTTGTACTTTTGCAATGCCCGATGTTTTAAAACCAAGAATTTCTGCAGTCTTTTTAGAAACATCAATAATTCTTTCGTGTCTATAAGGACCTCTGTCATTTATTACAACATTCACAGACTTATTATTTTTTAAATTTGTAACTTTTACAACGCTCATAAAAGGAAGAACTCTATGAGCAGCAGTTAAAGCATTGTCATTGAAAAAATCTCCAGTAGCTGTTAAATCCATTTTACTACCGCTATTCTTATACCAAGAAGCAATTCCTGTTTCTTTATATCCAGTAGATTCTAAATCCTTATGCTGAAAAGGCCTGTATCGTCTTTCTTCTAGAAAATATGAGGATTTGTTTGTATAACGCCTTTCTTTTATAGAATAAGATTTATTTACTTTATGATAATGCGCATGTGTTTTTGTGATATATATTTTGCTATTGGTGCAAGAATGAAGAAAAAACAATAATATCATAAATAAAGGCTTAAAGCCTTTAGCATTATCTAAAATAAAGACCATGTTAGTTTGCTATTATAGATTATATCAGGATAAAATGATTAATAGTTTTTTAAACTATACCCCCCAAAATGTCAAGATGTATAACTTTCATTTTATGAAGCACCACTAAAAAAATAGGTATAACAAAGCTTAAATCTAAGGTGCTTTGTTGTTATTAGAATCGTAATCATCGTAGGGGTTTACGGGATGATTTTTTTCTTCATCTTCAAGAAATTTATTCGCAGTATCCTCTAATTTTTTTTGGTCCTCGGGTATTACGTAAGCTGGGGGACTTTCTAAACAGGCAATAAAATCATCTCTTTGGTTTGCATCCAAAAGCTTAGGGATACAATTTTTAGCTATAGACTGAGATTCAGCAAGAATGTTTTTGACTGTATCATACCAAGTATTTAGATAACCTGATGTTTCTAAAGAACTAAAAGTCCAGTATGTCACCATAACTGAAGGAATAGCTATTAGAATATACCATTTAGCCATTAAACCATACATGAATATTCCTATAGGGTTTGCAGCTATCCACACTCTTAATAATTGAAAAATTCGCATAATATTAAAATACTATTTTTATTATTCAAACAATAACATTGATATTATTAATAATGCCATCTTCAACTAAAGGCTGCAAACAATATTATAATATTTTTTAAATTTTTTTAAATCTACTAGATTAATTGGTATCTTTATTTTTAGTAAACTACCTTATTTTTACCAGAATTTTTTGCTTTATACAACATTTTGTCTGCATTTTTAAAAATTTCTTGAATTGAAAAACCCGTTTCTTTCTTAGCAAAACCTACCGAAACAGTAACATGTAAAGCTTTTTCATCATTAACTTTTATTTCAACCCCATCAAATCTCTTGGTTATACGTAAACAAATATTTTTTACGGTTTCAAAACTCAAACCATTAGTAATTATTAAAAATTCATCCCCTCCATAACGAATTGCTATGTCAGTTATTCTTATAGAAGATTTAATAACATTAGCTACATTTTGCAATACAATATCGCCAATATCATGACCGTTATTATCATTAACTTTTTTAAAATCATCTATATCGATAAATATTAAAAATATTTCTTCTGATTTTTGTTGATTATGATTTTCCTCAAAAAAGTATGAATAATTATCTAAATATCTTTGATTAAATAATCCAGTTAACTTATCTCTCATTGAAGAATCTAGGCCACCTTGCATTGAGATTTTTAAAAAACAAAAATATTTACGATTATACAAAATTTTTTGTAATCTTAGGTCCAGTTCTTCATTGCTTATAGGAAGACTTATGTAATTATTAAACCCAAGATCTAAAGCCGTCCTGAAGTGATCGATGTTTAAAATATCAGCCAGTAGGATAAAAAAACAATCTCCCTTTTTATTGTTAGCCAAAGCAAATATTTCAAAAGCTTCATCTTGTAATTCTGGGCAAAACATTACTAACGCAATTTCTTTTTCAGCTAGATTTTTATTAAGTTCCCCCGAGTCTTTCACCCAGATTATTTCTAATAGATCTTTGTTTAAAAATGCAGCATAATTGTCGAATACTAATTTAAATTTGCTAACTATTATTATCGATGAAATAGTAGAAGTATTATTTATGCTTTTTTGGTAATTATATCGATTATACCAACTAGAGTAACTAGACTTAAGTAAGTCTAGATTTTTTTTATATTTAGTTGTAAGTTGAATTTTTAAGATAAGTTCCCCAAAATCTACAGGTTTAGCTATTAATTCTTCAACGCCTAAACTCAAAGCCTTTAGCCTAAAATCATTATTAGCATTATTATGAATTATTAAGACAGTACTATTAGAATATTCACGATTATCTGCTATTATTTTACATAATTCCAAACAATCATAATTAGCATCATCAGCGTCTAAAATTAATATTTCTACTTGTTCATTAGATAAAATTTCTAAGATTTCTGGGATTTTTGAATAATTTATAGTGTTGTAATATCTAGCAAGCAAATGTTGACTTACTACTTTAGCGTAGATGTCATCCGATATGGCTGTTAAAATAAGAGACATATATATTTAATTATGCATTACTGATCAACTCGTATAATTTATTTATTTCCAAGGGTTTAGCTAAAGATACGCATGATAATTGTTCTAGCTCTACTTCTTTAAGTTTTGTAGCATGAGCGGAAATATCTATTATTTTAATCTTATTATAGTCTATATTTTTCCTGATATTACGAATTATATTTAATCCTTCAATACCAGATGTTAAATGCATATCTATGATTAATAAATATGGTTTATATTGGTCAATAATAGCTATGACGTCATCGCTACCATCAGAACATACTACATTACATCCAAATTTTTCTGCTACAGAAGTTAATAATTTTTGATAAAATAGCGTATCGTCTACAATCATTATATATTTCATTATTTTTAATGCTGAATTAAAAAGTAAAATTTATTTCTAAACCGTCATAAGCTGGTATCACATTTCCAGGCAATTCCTCGATTAACTTATTATAGTCTAATCTATGACTCATGTTTGTTAAATATATTCTTTTTAATTTTAACTTTTTTGCCCAAGATAATACAGAATCTAAACCAAAATGTTTATTATTAGAAGAATAATTTACACAATCTACAACCCAATATCTTGTATTTGTTAAATGCTCTATAGTTTCTTCAGGAAAACTATCTAGGTCATTAGCGTAAACAAAATCATCTAATTTAACACCTATGCTTTCTATGTTACCATGATTTTGTCGTAAAAATGTAAAATCTACCCCTAAAATAGATAATTTTTTATTATACTCTTCTTCATGAAGAACAAAATGACATGTATCTATTAAGTAATTAAAATGACGTTTTATTATTTCTATAGTTTCTTTGTTGGTATGTATATTTAAGGGTTTTTCTTTAGTAAAGACACGTAAATCATCGAGCCCATTAATATGATCCGCATGGCCATGAGTTAATATAACTGAATCAACATGGGTAATTTTTGCGTTCATAAGTTGAACTCGAATATCTGGCCCAGAGTCTACCAATATCAATTTGTCATTCACCGAAATAGTTAAGGAACATCTAGAACGTTTGTTTTTTGGATCATTTGAAGTGCATACTTGACAAGAACATGCTATAACTGGTACTCCTAAGGAAGAACCGCACCCTAAAATATTAATTTTTATGTTTTTAAAATTTTTTTTATACGAATTCATAGGATTTAATAGTAAAATATTTTATTTATTAAATTCTTTTGCTGCTAATGCTTTTGTAGCTAATGTATTTTTGATTTTGTCAAAAATATTTTCATTTCAAGCTAGCGCTTTTTTTGTAACAATATATGTAATAATTGTTAGTATACATCTTAACAAAAGCAAAATACATGCAAAAAAGTTAAAGCTATTAGAACTTGCTATATCTTTATTGCTTGATTATATATCAATAATAATAATTTTTACTACTATTAAATCTTTAATGGGTTTACAAAGACCTATTTGTGAATTGCAACCTGGTAGCTTTATTTTACCTTATCCAGACATTGATAAAATTTGTACCCATAGCTTTCCTAGCGCTCATTCAGCTTTTGCAACATTATTAGCAATATCATTATGGTCACAAGTAAATTTGATAGGGAAATTATTATTGGTTTTATTAGTTGCAATAGTTTGTGTATCAAGAATAGGTCTTGCTATGCATTATCCAGCAGATGTTATATACGGGATATTATTAGTAGTGCTGATTCATTATTTTTGCAACAAACTTACTAAACCTATTTTAAAAATATATGCCCAAAATTTTTAAAGAACCATAATCAAGCAATATATTTTAACTATACATAGCTAGTTTGATTTTCATTAAGTTATTGGTAGCAACTCAAAATAACAGGAAATGATTAGCTTAAATTAATAAAATGCGTAGGAAATGCTTGAATATTTTTGGCTTCTTCAGTTAATGCATCTATTGCTTCTTCTAGAGTGCAGTCTTTTCCTTTTGTAATTAATTTAGCATTACCAGTAAGAACAAGAGCTGATTTAATGCCAAAATTATTGGCACCTAATATATCAGTATGAAACGTATCTCCTACTAATATTATTTTTGAAGGATCAGTTTTTTGTTTGATAGAGCTATACATATAATCAAACATACTCTTATAAGGCTTACCCACATAATACATTATACCATTATTATTTTTATAATATTCTGCAAAAAAACCAGCACAATATCTGTAATCCCCAAGATATAAATCTGGATTAGGACAAATAGCAGGTAAATTCAATTCTAAACATTTATCAAGTTTTTGGTATATCGAATTAATCTCACTTTTATTATCAGTGAAAACTGTAAGTAATAATATATTGGCTTCTTGAGGTGTATTAACTACATCAATTATCATACCGTCCAATATATCATTATTAGATTTTTGATCTAAGTGGTATATGATTGGTTTATCAATTTTTAATCCAAGTTCTTGAAGACCAGTTTGCAAAATTTTACGAGTTAAATCTCCTGATGTTAAAATATTTTCAATGGGTATATTTAAGCCAAACTTATTCAATCTATTTTCTGTTACATAAGACGGACGTGGGTGATTAGAAAGTAGATATACTGGCTTTTTTTGTGCAAGTTTATTTATATTATCTACCACATTAGGATAGCAGCTTTGGTCGTCCTTTATAATAACTCCCCAAATATCAAATACAAATACGTCGTACAAGTGCTGTAAATCATCTAAATTTACTATTTTTTCTTTTGTCATAAGTTTAATACCGCTTTTAAATATAAAATTATTCAGTTATAATCTTTAAGTCTAGATAATGTATCTACTAAAAAGCAAGAAATTTATGGCCGAAAAAATAAAAGAAAATGAATATACCGCAGATTCCATTAAAGTATTGAAAGGTTTAGAAGCTGTAAAAAAAAGACCTGGTATGTATATAGGAGACGTGTGTGACGGATCTGGATTGCATCACATGGTTTACGAAGTCGTTGATAACTCAGTTGATGAGTCTTTTGCTGGACATTGTAATAAAATAACAGTTAAAATTTATGAAGATGAATCTGTAAGTGTTGAAGATAACGGAAGGGGTATACCTGTAGACATGCACGAAGAGGGTGTTTCTGCTGCCCAAATTATTATGACTACATTGCATGCAGGTGGTAAATTCGATAAAGACAGTTATAAAATTTCTGGTGGTCTTCATGGTCTTGGTGTTTCTGTTGTTAATGCGCTATCTACATATTTAGAGCTTACTATTTGGCGTGACGGTAAGGAACATTTCATGAAATTTAGCAATGGTGACCCTTTAGAGCCAATTAAAGTTGTTGGCGATGCAACTAAAAAAAGAGGTACATATGTTAGATTTTGGCCAAATTGGGAAATATTCACAAATGTTGTAACATTCGATTTTGTAACTTTAGAGCAAAAATTCAAAGAATTAGCATTTCTGAATTCTAATATTGCCATTACCTTGATAGACGCGCGTAAGGGTAAAGAAAAACAAGTAACTTTAGCTTATGCTGGCGGTATAAAGGAATATGTACAATATATTACAGAAGGTAAAGAAAGATTGCATGAGCCAATAATAGTAAAAGCAGAAGACAAAGAAGCTGGAATTACTGTTGATTTAGGTATATTATGGACCGCTGAAGAAAAAGAAGATATATTGTGTTTTACTAACAACATAAGGCAACGTGATGGCGGAACTCATCTTTCGGGTTTTAAATCAGCTCTTACAAGAGTTGTAAATAGCTATATAGAGCAAAATGATTTAAATAAAAAGACAAAAATTGGTATTACAGGTGAAGATATAAGAGAAGGATTATCTTGTGTTTTATCTGTTAAGGTACCTAACCCTAAATTTTCTTCCCAAACCAAAGATAAATTAGTAAGCTATGAAGTGCGCCAAGCTGTTGAGGGTGTATCTTTCGAAAAATTATCTAAATGGTTTGAAGAAAATCCTCACGAAGCAAGAGTTATATGCGCCAAAGTAGTTTTAGCTGCTGTTGCTCGGGAAGAATCAAGAAAAATAAGAGATCTAACAAAACGTAAAGGTGATTTTGATAAAATCTCTAATTTACCCGGAAAACTTTCTGATTGTCAAGAGCGTAGCCCTGCTTTAGCCGAGCTTTTTATAGTAGAAGGAGATTCAGCTGGAGGTTCTGCTAAACAAGGAAGAAATAGAAAATATCAGGCCGTTCTTCCCATTAGAGGGAAAATTTTGAACGTGGAAAAAGCCCGTTTTGATAAAATGCTAAACTCAGATCAGGTTGGAACCTTGATAACAGCCTTAGGAGCTGGTATAGCGGATAATTTTTCTGCAGATAAAATTAGATATCACAAAATCATTATAATGACCGATGCAGACGTTGACGGCTCACATATTAGAACATTGCTACTTACATTCTTCTATCGTCATATGCGTCCTATAATTGAATGTGGTTATTTATATTTTGCTCAACCGCCTTTATATAAAATAAAACAAGGTAACAAAGAGAAATATATAAAAGATGATGCTGAATATGATAGCTTCGTAATAACCTTAATTGCCCAAGATATTAAAGTTTCTTACAACCAACATATTTTTGATAATCAAGAAGCTCAAAAATTCATAGCAGCATTAATTAAATTTAATGATATCTTGAGAAAGCTTTCTAATGATTTTAACACCCAATTATTGGAAATAATTGCTATTTCTGGAATATTTAAAGATAGTCTTGGGCAAATAAATCACGAAGAGCTTTTGAATAAGGATAAATTAGCTCTTTTAAATGAGCATTTGCAGAAATCTACAGCTGACATCGGAAAAAGCAATTGGCAAATGAAGCGTCTAGAAAATTCTATAGAATTTTATAGAGGCAACCAGGGTGTTACTCAAAGCTTTATTATAAATGATGAAGTAATTTTAAATAATATAAATTTACGTCTATTGTTTACTATAGGTCAAGAATATTTTAGTCAAAACGAAATAAGTAACTATTCGGTATTTA
>CANGIW010000022.1 GCA_947454145.1 Rickettsiales bacterium | reverse complement strand
AGAGGTAAAATTAAAGATTTTTAAAGTTTTGAGCAAGTATGAAACGCTGAATTAGAGGTAAAATTAAAGATTTTTAAAGTTTTGAGCAAGCTATAAGTGCATTTTTTATTACACAAACTGGATTGTAATCTACTATATATCCTATATTTTAGTATATTTTTAACTTCTTTGCCTCAATTACCTTGATCTTGCAAAAGGTTCATTATGGATCACTATTTATTTCATAAATCTCAAAAGACCAAAGAATTGATAGAATTTGTTGAGTATAAGGTAATTTTATTACAGCCATATTCACCATAGTTAAATCCAATAGCGAAATTTTGGTGACCATGGTGTCAACTCACTCTAGAAGCTCTTTATTTATGCGGTATTTAGGAAACATGGCTATTATCCTTGGTACCAAGTTGATTGGGGTTTTTAGTAATTTGTTTTAAAACAAGAACAAAGGCTATAAAGCCGTAACATAAAATTTTCTTAATCTAAATCTTACATAGCCCTTACTATTAAACAATTTTATTTAATTGTGTATTGATAATACTACAAATTTTAATTTTTAAAAATGACTAAAATTAATAATAATAAAATCAGTCAACAAAAAACAATCAATTGGATATTTTATTGAATGAATTTAGACTTTTATTGTATTATTAACTTCTAGCTCCTTATATTTTTTATGCAATTTACTTACTTTTCTTGATGCATAGTTCATTGCAAGAACTCCTCCTTTACCTGTTGCACTCATAATTTTTGATTGTACTTCTCTTAAACTTAATAACTTCTCTTCTAAAGTTTTATTTTGGTCGTTCAAAAGAACAAGGAATTTTTTAATATTTGTTTTTATACTACTACGCTTTGATTTATTGCGTAAAGCTTTTTTGGCATTTTGTTTCATCGCTTTTATAGCGGAATCATAATTAGGCATATCAACAGATCCTATTTTAATATAAACAATTTTATGAAAAATTTAACCTTATATAAAGTTAAAAAACTAAGAATTAAACGAAACTGATATATGCCATCTCAGCATTATCACCTAATCTTTTGCCCATCTTTGAAATTCTAGTGTAACCACCATTTCGAAGCATATATCTTTTACCCAATTCTTTAAATAATTTATCGGCTACAATAGGATTTTTTACTTTAGACAAAACTTTTCTACGTACACTTAACAACTCTGATTTTCCAAGAGTAACTAATTTTTCTACAAAAGGTCTTATCATCTTAGCTTTTGTTATGGTTGTTTTAATTCTTTCGTGCAAAATTAGCGAGCTAGCCATATTAGCCAACAAACACATTCTGTGACTCGAATCAATATTTAATTTTGTTCCTTTAATTCTATGTCTCATATATCGTAACCGAAAAATTAATTAATATTAGTAATAATCATATAAATTTAGATCTTAAATTTGCTCGTATCTTTTTGAAAGCTCTTCAGTGTTTTGAGGAGGCCAACCATTAACTTTCATTCCTAAAGTTAAATTCATAGTAGATAAAATGTCTTTTAATTCATTTAAAGACTTTTTACCAAAATTCCTTGTTTTCAACATATCAGCTTCAGTTTTTGCAACTAAATCTCCTATATAGACTATATTTTCGTCTTTTAGGCAATTTTGTGCTCTAACTGATAATTCTAATTCTTCTATCTTCTTTAATAAAACAGGGTTATAAGACAAATTATCAATCTTAGTTGGGGCATCGTCTTCTACAAAATCAAAATTTACAAATAATTGTAGTTGGTCTTGCATTATTTTAGCGGCAATTCCTATAGCGAACTCTGGTGTCAGAGAACCATTAGTCTCAATATTTAATGTTAATCTGTCATAATCCGTAATTTGCCCTATTCTAGTATGATCTACATGAAATGAAACTTGTGAAACAGGATTAAATAAAGCATCTATTTTTATAACATCTGCTGGTAAATCAAAATTAGTAAAAGAAGAGGTATTAAGATAACCTTTACCAGAAGCATAATAAATCTCTACCTCTATAGAAGCACCTGGAGACAAATGACATATAACATGCTCAGGATTAACCACCTCAACCAAGTTATCAGTTTCTATCATGGCAGCTGTAACTATACATGGGCCACTCTTATTTAATTTTATAACTCTAGTACTAGTAGAAGTTGTTCGTAAAACCACTGATTTCAGATTAAGGATTAAATTTACCATATCCTCTTTAACATTAGGTATACTAGCGAACTCATGATCTACTCCGTGTACCTTAACCCCTATTATGGCTGCGCCTTGTAAAGAAGATAAGAGTATCCTTCTTAAAGCATTACCTAATGTTACGCCAAAACCTCTTTCTAAAGGCATTATAACAAACTTTGTACAATTAGGGTTGCTGTCTACAGATTCAGCACTAAGCTTTGAAGGCTTTATTAAATTTGACCAATTTTGACTAAGCTTCACAAAAGACATAAAAAAAACACAATTAACTTTTATTTTCTATTACTAAAAATCTTACGCTACTAAAGATATTATTATCACTTACTTTCTCGGACGTTTTCTTCTTGTGCATCCATTATAAGGTATTGGTGAAAGATCAGTAAGCATAGTTACCAAAATACCTTGATACTCACTAATAGTTCTAAGGGCTGACTCTCTTTGAGAGCCTGGACCTTTAATTTTAACCGTAACAGTCTTAACTCCATGGTTTTCTTTAACCCAATCTAAAGCAGATTTTACAACGACTTGAGCGGCATAAGGTGTAGCTTTTCTAGTTCCGTTAAACCCAGAACGACCACCAGTATAACATATTAATGTATCACCTTGTATATCAGTTATATTAACAATTATATTATTAAGTGTAACTTTTATACATACTATTGCTAAGGATACCTGTTTTTTAGACTTTTTTTCTTTTATTAAATTCACCTTATTACCTCTTTTCTACTATTTCTTAGATACTTTCTTTTTACCGGCAATACTAGATCCCCTAACTTTTCTTGTACGAGCGTTAGAATGAGTATTTTGTCCTCTAACGGGTAAATTATTCATATGCCTAAGACCTTGATAACACTTGATGTCTTTTTTTCTTTTAATATTAAGAGCTAGGTTTTTACGCAAATCACCTTCAACAACATATTCCTTATCAATCAGAAATCTAAGTTTTTCAATTTCATCTTCATTCAAATCTTTGACTTTTTTATTACAAGGTATACCAAGAATACTACAAATTTTTGCAGATTGAACTCTACCTATACCGTATATAGAAGTTAAACCTATCACTAAATGCTTGTCAGATGGTACGTCAACATTTACTATTCTAATAGCCATATATTTTTATTTACTTATCAAAATATTTCAATCACTTTTTGCTTCGTATAATAACTAAAATAGAAACCAAAAAGCATTACAACAAAACTATTTATTAATTTTTACTCTATCGTTGCACAAAAAAGTTTTTACATTCATAACTAATTTGAGCATATACATCGTCAAAACTTTTAGATGCATCTATATATCTAATATTTAAAGACTTAGTAAGATAAAAGTTTAATACCTTAGCATTCGAGGTATCATATTCATTCAACCTTATCTTTAAAGTCTCTAAAGAGTCATCAGACCTAGTAATAAAATCAGTGGAACCACAATTATCGCATACATTTGGTTCTTTTGTAGGAAGAAACCAAAGATTGTATACTGAATTGCAAGATCTACAAACAAATCTCCCTAAAATTCTTTTAGCAAGCAAATCATAGTTTATTTGAAAACAAAAAACAAGTATGTTTTTCTTTGTAAGATTTTTTTCTAAAAAATTACATTGTTCTAATGTTCTAGGGTAGCCATCTAAAATAAAATCTTTAGTGCTTTCATTACCCTTTATCTCCTCTAATAAAATTGTACTCACTACTTCATCAGAAAGATACTTTCCTCCACTAACATCTAATGAGTTGCGCCTAACCAAATCACCCATGACTATTCTTGTAAAACCTAAACTCTCAGCTATTTTTTGCCCTTGAGCACCCTTACCAGAACCAGGTGGACCAAGAAGTATTACAAGATTTATCATAAATTTTACTGAACTTATTTAATTCTGTGCTTCATTTTTTGCATAACAGACGCATATTTTCTTGTAAACAAATGTGATTGAGCTTGAGTAAAGGTGTCAAGTACAACATTAATTGTAATCAATAAAGTTGTGCCATTAAAGTAAAACTGTACTCCAAAGTCATGAATTATTTCTGGCAAAACACAAATAACGCTTAGATAAATACCACCTAATACCGCCAATCTTGTTAAAACATAATCAAAATAATCTGATGTTGCTTGACCTGGTTTTATTCCGGTTATGTAAGCACCATACTTGTTTAACTGCTTTGATGTATCCTCACTATTAAAAACCAGCAAAGTATACATGAAACTAAGATACATTATAAGCGCTACTAACATTATAGCATAAAAAAGCTTCCCTCTACCTAAGTAATACAATACATTATTAAATAATATGTTATCATTTCCTAGAGTTGGAAGCAATAGTCCAGGTAAACCTAATAAAGCATTAGCGAAAATGGGGGCTATAACTCCAGAGCCATTTATTTTCAAAGGTATATTAGTACTATTAGCAGCAAAAATTTTATTTCCTAATTGTCTTTTAGGATAATTAATCAATATCTTTCTGTTAGACTGTTCTATTAAAAGAACTACAAATGCAATAAATGAAAATATAACAATGGAAAAGAAAAAAATCGATATATTTAAAGCACCCTTACGTAATAATTCAAAAAAACTTATTATACCACTAGGTAACGAGGAAACTATACCTACAAAAATAACAAGAGAAGAGCCATTACCTATACCATGCTTTGTAATTATGTCACCAATCCACATAACAGCAATTGCTCCTGTGGCTACAGTTATAGTTACCATAAAACTGAAACCGTATGGTCTAGAAGCAAAATATTCTATTACAGTATTATCGGTAAACAATACACTAAGACCATAAGATTGAAATACAGCTAAAACTAAAGTTAAATATTTTGTTAGCTGCGCTATTCTAATTCTTCCACTTTCTCCATCTTCTTTTTTTAAGTTTTCTAAGCTTTTGTATATCTTAGAAGAGAGACTAATGATTATTGAAGCGGTTATATATGGACCAATTGCTAAAGCAAAAATTGACATCCTAGACAAATTGCCTCCAGATATAGTATTAAGCACAGAAATAAAATCTCTATAACTTTTATTTGATACTACATCATTCAATTCTAAATATAAACCTGGAACAGGTATATAAGAACCAAAACGATATAACATTAATAACATTGTTGTTATAAAAATTTTATACAGAAAAGCACTATTGTCTTGACTAGAGGAAAAATTCATACTTGATACACAAAACCAAAAGACTTATAAATTTTATTTACATTTATTAGCATATCATACTTGCTCTGAAAAAGATTTAGAGTATTTATCAAATGAAATAAGAGTATTAGTCAAAATTTTTTCTTTACCAATTAATTTTATCGGCAAAAAACACTTAGTAGAAACAAGACCATACTCTATCAAAAAATCTCTATTTATAGATATTTCCTTGGGCAAAGATTTAGAAACTAGTATCTCATTAATTTGATTTGCAGAAATAGCTAAGTGTTTATCTTTTTGACCAAATGGTGTAAAACCACGCTTAAAAAGTCTTTTGATTTTACTAGTTTGTCCACCTTCAAACCACCTTATAGAAACTCCAGATCTAGCTTTTTGACCCTTAACACCTCTACCACAAGTTTTACCTTTACCACTACCTATACCACGACCTAATCTTTTAGAGCTCTGCTTAGCACCAAACAAATTAAATAAGTTATTAAGATGTATATCCATATATTATATCTAAAATATTAAATTTTGAGTATTTTTAACTAAAATGTATTTTTTTCTAAACTAAAGCTACCCATATCTATTTTTCTACGTTCTGCTACCATTGAAGGAGATGATAATTTTTTTAAAGCATCCATAGTAGCTGAAATCATTGTATGAGAATTACTGGAGCCAAAAGATTTTGCAACAACATCAGATACGCCTAAACATTCAAACACAGCTCTCATAGCGCCACCAGCTATAATACCAGTCCCAGGCTTAGCGTTACGTATTATCACCTTAGCAGCGCCACTTTTACCTTGAGCTTCATGATAAAAAGTTCTAAAATCAAGTAATGGCACTTTTATTAAGGATTTTTTAGCATCTTGAAGAGCTTTTCCCCTAGCTAAACCAATATCTTTTGCCTTACCAGAACCATAACCTACAACACCAGATTTATTACCAACTACTACAACAGCAGCAAAAGAAAATCTTCTACCGCCCTCAGTAACCTTTGTAACTCTATTTACACTAACTAGTGTTTCATGTAATGCACCATCGAACTCAATTTTTTGACTCATAAAAATTTTATACCTATTAAAAATAAATGACAACTTGCTAAAATTTTAGTCCAGCTTCTCTGGAACTTTCGGCAAAAGCTTTTAATATACCATGATATTTATGCCCCCCTCTATCAAATACAACCTCAGTTATACCAATAGATTTAGCTTTTGAAGTTAGCAAAATTGCTAATTTAACAGCAGCATCCTTATTAGATTTATTGGTTTTTGTATCTTCAAATAATGATGAGTCTAAAGTAGAAGCAGAAAGTAAAGTAACAGATTTATATCCTACTAAACCATTGACTTCTAAAGGAACAAAATCATCTATAATTTGAGCATACATATTTTTATTAGATTTGTAAATTGAAAGTCTCAATCTTTTACTAATCTCATAAATTTTTTTTCTTACACGAGAAGCTCTAACTTTAAATCTTAATTGGGAAGATCTCATAAAACAAAATTAACCTTTCTTTTTACCTTCTTTTCTTTGCACGGAAGTGCCTACTATTTTTATACCCTTGCCTTTATAAGGCTCTGGTGGGCTAAGATCCACAATTAAGTTTACTAAGGCCCCTAGACGCTCTTTATCTATACATTCTAGAATAATACCGCCATTTTTAGTAGAAGTAATTTTTATATCCTCTGGTATCTGAACTTTTGTTGGATGACTTTTATTAATAGATAAAGATAAATAATTACCAACAATCAAAGCTTTGTAACCAACACCATTTAATTCAAGTTGAGATGTAAAGCCATCCGTGACACCTTTAACCATATTAGCAAAAATCATTCTAGTAGTACCTTTCAAGGTTTTAGCTTGATTAGAAGTATTTACTGCATCTACTATAATCTTATTGTTCTCTTGTTTAAAAGTTATCAAGTCTGAAAATTTTTTAGATAAAAAACCTTTAGGTCCCCTTACCGAAACTAAAGAATCTTGAAATTGACAACTTACAGAAAGTGGTATTACAACCGGTATTTTTCCTACTCTAGACATTACGAATTTTACTTTTAAAATTATTAAACGACTGAATTGATTTAATAAACAACTTTTTTGCGGATAATTAGTTACAATAACAACTAAAACACTCTACATATAACTTCACCGCCACATTTAAGTGCTTTAGCAGATCTGTCAGACATAACTCCTTTAGACGTATTTAATATATAAGTTCCCATACCTTCTTTATAACTAACTAGATCTTGTAATGGTAAATAAATTCTTCTACCAGACTTAGATATCTTTTTCAATTCAATTATTGCTGAAGAACCACTAAGAGAATATCTTAAATTAATTACTAAATTAGTTTTATTTAAATTATCTAGTTTTTCAATAGTAAAATAATCTATATATCCCTCTTTTTGTAAGGCTAGGAGTATATCTTTTTTATTTCTTGAATAAGTAATACTAACTGTTTTAAACTTAACTCTTATAGCATTTCTAATCTTACTAAGCATATCTGCTATCGGATCACTACTCATAATTATATCTTTTATAACTTTTTTATTACCAACTGGATTTTATTACACCAGCTACTTGTTTAAAGGATGCTAATTCCCTTAGTTTATTTCTTGCTAAACCAAAATCTCTATAGTAACCCCTAGGTCTTCCTGTAATAGCACATCTATTTCTATATCTTACACGAGAAGAAGAGCGAGTGATACGTGAAAGCTTTATAATAAGATCATATCTTTCCTGTAAAGGTATGATCTTATTATAAATTTGGTTTTTAAGCTTTTTTCGCTTTTCAGAGTACTTAATAATCTTATTTTGACGAGCAAGATTTTTCTCTATACTACTAACTTTAGCCATATTTAAAATACTGATTTTTACTTAATTAAATGGAAGATAAAAATTATTTAATAAAAATTTCGCTTCATCGTTTGTTTTAGCTGTAGTTACTATATTTATATCAAGACCTCTGATGTTATCTATTTTATCATAAGTAATTTCAGGAAACACTATGTGCTCTTTTATACCGAAATTAAAATTTCCTTTGCCGTCAAAATTTTTAGACCCAAATCCTTTGAATTCTTTTATTCTTGATAAAGCAATAAAAACTAGTCTTTCTAAAAATTCATACATTTTATTTTTTCTTAAAGTAACTTTACAACCAATATTCATACCTTCTCTTAGTTTGAAATTAGCTAAAGATTTTTTTGCTTTAGTAATTACGGGAGATTGACCTGATATCATCTTTAGATCTTCAAATGCATTAGTCAATATTTTTGAATCTAAACTAGCTTTCCCTACACCCATATTTAAAACAATTTTTTGTATCCTAGGTATCTCGTGGGAATTTTTATAATCGAAATTTTTTACTAAAAGATCTTTTATGACTGTTTGATATAATTCTGAAAATTTAACCAAATTTTTCTTATTATAGACCTGGGACATATAAAAACAAATTAATTTTAATATCAATATTTATAAATAAACAACTAAACTTCAATAGAAATATTAGAAACATGTATAGGCATTTCTTTTAGAATAATACCGCCACTATTAGTATGGTTGGGTTTTAAGTGTTTTTTTACTAAATTAATGCCCGATATTTTAACAGTTGAACTATCTCTCAAAACAGACATAACAACGCCACTTTTTCCTTTATCCTTACCAGATAAAATTCTAACTTTGGCACCTTTTTTTATTTCTTTACAAATTTTAATAATATTCATCATACAATTCAAATAACCTCCGCCGCAAGAGAAGCGATTCTTACAAAACCTTTATATCTAATTTCTCTAGTTACAGCACCTTCAACCCTAGTACCAACAGGCTCAGATTGCTTGTCTAGCAAGACAGCTGCATTATCATCAAATTGAATCTTACTACCATCTGGTCTAACAATACCAAATTTTGTTCTTACTATTAATGCTCTTCGCACCGAACCTCTTTTGATCTTAGATGATGGTATCACATCAACAACAGAAACAACAATTACATCGCCAATACCAGCTATCATTTTTTTTGAATGACCTAGAACTTTAATGCATTTAACCCTAGTAGGACCAGAATTATCAGCTACATTTAGCACAGTTTCCATTTGTATCATAAAAAAACCTTATAGTTTTATATTACCCCCAAAAGGGTATGTTTTATATTTTATAGAAAAACATTTTATTAGTATACAACAGTCCATCTTTTTTGTAAAGAAATTGGTCTACTAGAAATTATTTTAATAGTCTGATTTTGCTTACAAATCCCTTTAGGGTCGTGAGCAGTATATTTTTTACTTTTTGTAATAATTTTATTATATTTACGACAAACAAAAGTTCTTTTGACATCTAAAGTAACAGTGTCTTTATTTTTAACACTTACTATAACACCCTGTAGAGTTTTTACCGACATATTCTATTATTATTTATAAAAAACTAAACTTATTCAATATTATCTTTACTTATTTTTTCTAATAAAAGTCATAGATCTAGACACTTTTCTTCTTAAAGCTTTAGATGCAAGGCCCAAACTACTTTGAGTCGATGAAGAAAATCTATTTATCATCAATTGTCTTTTTACAGACTTAATACCATCAATTATTAAATCTAAATTAGAACTACTTTGTAATTTAGTAGTAAAATCTTTTTTCTTATTCATACCGCTCCACAAATTTTGTTCTTACAGGTAATTTAAAACTAGCTAATCTTAAGGCTTCTTTTGCAATATCTTTTGATACACCAGCAATCTCGCAAAAGATTTTACCTTTTGCAGCTCGAAAAACAAAATATTCATGACTACCTTTACCCTTACCCATACGAACTTCAGCTGGTTTTTTAGAAACAGATATGTCTGGAAAAATTCTTATCCAAAAAGCACCTTGTCTTTTCATGAACCTAACAGCTGCTATACGAGCAGCTTCTATCTGTCTAGCTTTTATACGCTCTGAATCAAGAATTTTTAAGCCATAATCGCCAAAGGCTAAAGTCGTTCCAGAGGTAGCGGTGTTTCCCACTCTACCTTTATGAGCTTTATTATATTTTCTCTTACTAGGACCTAACATTCAAAATCTCCAAAATTAAATTTTTCTAGGGGCTTCTATATAGTCACCCTTAAAAATCCAAACTTTAATACCTATAACACCGTAAGTAGTTATAGCTTCTGCACAAGCATAATCTATGTCAGCTCTTATTGTGTGTAAAGGAACTCTACCCTCTCTATCAACTTCTGTACGAGCTATTTCAGCACCACCTAACCTACCAGAACAAGATACCTTAATACCTTGAGCCTTTCCTTGCTTCATGCAGGACTGGATAGCAGTCTTCATAACTCTTTTAAAAGAAACCCTTTTTTTTATCTGTAAAGCCATTTGTTGGGCCACAAGGCTAGCTTCTAAATCAGGTTTAGCTATTTCAGAAACCTTTATACTTACATTAGTTTTGGTATATTTTTCTTGTAGTTTCTTTTTTAATCGATCCAAATCAGCACCACCTTTACCTATCAATATACCTATTCTACGAGCATGTATATTAATGTCAAGGTCTTTATCAGAAGTTCTAGAAATTATCACCTTACTAACTTGGGCTAAAGCATACTGAACTTTTATAAAATCTCTGATTTTTAAGTCTTCTATTAAAAATTTAGAGTAATTCTTATCTGCATAAAAAACTGAATCCCATCCTTTACGCGCTATTCTAAAACTATTCGGATTTACTTTTTGTCCCATAAAGAGTTTATAATCTGTTAAAAAAATTACAGTTCTGTATCAATGATTTAGTAATATTAAACACGCTCAGCAAGCTTTATAACAATACCACTAAATTTCTTCTCAATTTTTGACGACTTACCTTTTGCTCTAGGTATAAATCTTTTTATAACCGCATCTTTACGCACTTCAACAATAGCAACATAAAGACTATCTATATCCATAGCATGATTATTTTCAGCGTTAGCTATAGCTGAACTTAAACATTTTTTTACTTCATTTGCAGAAGTCTTTTCGCAAAAAGTTAACCTTTTTAACGCATCTGCAACACCAATATTCCTTATCAAATTAGCAACCAAAGATAATTTTCTAGGGCTAACTTTTAAAGAATTTATACTAGCAACGGAATACTTCATAAAAAATTACGCACTAATTTATTTACTTTTTACTTTTTTATCGGCACTATGACCCCTGAAAGTTCTAGTAGGAGAAAATTCTCCTAATTTTCTACCTACCATCTCTTCAGAAACAGAAACTGGGATAAATTTTCTTCCATTATGCACGCCAAAAACCAAACCAACAAAATCAGGTATAATACAAGTTCTACGAGACCAAGTCTTTATTACTTCATACTTGTTCGACTGTTTAGCGATTTTAACTTTTTTAAAAAGATAACCATCTACAAAAGGTCCTTTCCAAATAGATCTAGCCATATAACTAACGTCTTCTTATTATATATTTATTAGTGAACTTATTAGTTCTAGTCTTTTTACCTTTAGTTGGCTTACCCCAAGGAGTTACTGGATGACGGCCACCAGAAGTTTTACCTTCACCACCACCATGAGGATGATCTACAGGATTTTGAGCAACACCACGAACTACAGGTCTAAACCCTAACCATCTAACCCTACCAGCTTTACCATGACTAATGTTTTTCTTATCAGCATTAGATACTACTCCTATGGTTGCTTTACAAGCCAAAGAAACCAATCTCATCTCACCAGAGGAGAGTCTGAGCTGTGCATATCCACTGTCTTTAGACATTAATTGACAGTATCCTCCAGCAGAACGAACCATCTGAGCACCTTTACCAGATTTCAACTCTACGTTATGAATACTAGTTCCAACAGGTATATCTCTAAGTGGCAAGCAATTGCCCGGCTTCACATCAAATCCATCACCAGAAATAATTTTATCTCCGACTTTTAAACCTTCGGGAGCTATTATATAAGAGCGCTCCTGATCTTCATAACAAATTAAAGCTATGAAAGCAGTTCTATTTGGATCATATTCTATACGCTCAACGGTAGCGTACATATTATCTTTAATGCGTTTAAAATCTATTATCCTATAAAGACGCTTATGCCCGCCCCCTCTATGAAAACTAGTAATTCTACCTGTGTTATTACGTCCACCAGTTTTAGTAAGACCTTCAACCAAGGGTTTATAAGGCCCGTCTTTCCAGAGTTTAGATTTATCTATCTGTATCAGAGATCTGTTAGAAGGTGTTGTCGGTTTAAAACTTTTTAAAGTCATTTTACACCTCCATTAAAATCTTCTATATGATAACCACTAAGTAAGGTTACAACAGCTTTCTTTAAACCCGAAACCTTACCTCTAATACCTTTGAAAACTCTACTAGTTGGCTTTTTATTTATTATATTAACTTTTTCCACTTTAACATTAAAAATATTCTCTATAGCTTTTTGTACTGATACTTTGTTAGCAAGCTTTTCAACATGAAACACATATTTATTAATTACTTTAAGATCATTACTTTTTTCCGTTACTATAGGGCATTTAATTAAATCATACAAAAAAGCTTTCATTGTAATCTAGCCTCCAAAGCTTTTAAAGAATCCAATGTAATAACTACATTTTCGTACTTTATTAAATCATAAACGTTAATTCCTACTTGAGGAAGAACAACTGTATTTTTTATATTTCTTGCAGCTAAGGCAAAATTATTATTGTTATCTACAACCATTACGCAACTTAAAAGATTCATTTTGTTAAGCATCTGAGCTGCATAACTAGTTTTAGGAGCTTGAAGATCAAGATTATTAAAGACAAAAAGCTTTCCTGCTATAACTTTAGAGGATAAAGCATGCTTTAAACCTAATTTTCTAACTTTTTTTGGTAACTCCACAGCGTGAGATCTATTAACTGGACCATGCATAGTTGCCCCACCCCTCATTTGCGCAGACCTTAAAGACCCCTGCCTCGCTCTACCAGTACCTTTTTGAGCAAAAGGTTTTTTGGTTGTACCAGAAACATCAGACACAGTCTTTGTCTTGTGAGAACCAACTCTTCTTTTAGCTAATTGCCAATCTATAACAGTTTTTACAATATCTGGCGCTAAATCAATAATACCAAAGATAGACTCACTTACTTCTACAGAGTCAATTACTTCGCCTTGTAAATTATAAACATTTAAATTCATATAACTTTATAACTATCTATCCATTAAATGGCTTTTTTAAGAGCATGATTCACTTTCAATATTGAACCAGCACAGCCAGGTACACTTCCTTTTACAATAAGAAGGTTTTTATCGTAATCCACATCAACAACTCGTAAATTTTGACAAGTTATAAATACAGAACCCATATGACCTGGCATTTTTTTGTTTTTAAATGTTTTACCTGGATCTTGTCTTCCACCAGTCGAACCAATGGAACGATGAGAAACAGAAACACCATGACTTGCACGTAATCCACCAAAATTATGCCTTTTCATACCACCAGCAAAACCCTTACCTATATTGACACCACGTACATCAACATATTCACCTGACTTAAAGATAGACAAAGGTAAATTTTGTCCTATTTCGTAAGAAGGTAACACTTCAACTCTAAATTCTTTTAATGATCGTTTGCAAATTAAATTTTTTGATTCGTAAAAACCTTTCATAGGTTTTTTAACATTTTTTAATTTAATTTCACCATACCCAATAACAACAGCTGTATAGCCGTCTTTTTCAACAGTTTTATAACCAACTACAACACATTCTTCTAATTGCAAAAGAGTAACTGGCGTGACAATACCAGTATCTGAAGCTATAGCTGAAGTCATACCTATTTTTCTAAACATCAAAGTAGTCATATACACACCCTATTAATTCATAACTAATTTAAGCTCGACACCAGCCGGTAAAGAAATTTTACCTAAAACATCAACAATCTGCGGTGTAGGGTGATGTATAACTATCAATCTAAACTGTCTACGTATCTCAAATTGCTCCCTTGATTTTTTATTTACATGGGGAGATCTATTCAAAGTATATTTCTTTATTCTACGAGGCATAGGTATAGGGCCACTTACTTCAACACCAGTTCTGGATAAAGAGCCCATTATATCTTTAGTAGCTCTATCCAATAATCTATGATCAAAAGATTTAAGATTTATACAAATTTTATTAGTACTCATTACCACAAGACCCTAAACTATTTAATAATTTTTGAAACAGCACCAGATCCTATAGTTCTACCACCTTCACGAATAGCAAATCTTAACCCTGGATCCATAGCCACTGGTGAATGTAATATTACCTTGAGTTGTACGTTATCCCCAGGCATAACCATTTCTACACCCTCTGGTAATGTAATTTCACCGGTAACATCGGTAGTTCTAAAATAGAACTGCGGTCTATATTTGTTAAAGAAAGGTGTGTGCCTACCACCCTCATCTTTATTTAGAACGTATATAGTAGCCTCAAATTCACTATGAGGTGTAACTGTACCTGGTTTTGCCAAAACTTGACCTCTTTGAACATCTTCTTGTTTAAGACCTCTTAACAACACACCAACGTTATCTCCTGGTATAGCTTTATCCAAAGTCTTTTGGAACATTTCTATACCTGTACATGTTGTTTTTTGGGTATCTCTTAAACCTACAACCTCAAGCTCATCACCTTTATTCAAGCAACCACGCTCAATACGACCAGTTACAACTGTACCACGACCTGGTATAGAAAAAGAATCTTCTACAGGCATCAAATAAGGTGCATCTATTTCTGGTACTGGTTGAGGAATATGATCATCAACAGCTTTCATCAATTCTAATATTTTATCTTTCCATTTTGGATCACCCTCTAAAGCTTTTAAAGCAGCCCCTCTTATAACTGGAACATTATCACCATCAAAACCGTATTTTGAAAGTAACTCTCTTACCTCCATTTCCACTAATTCAAGTATTTCTTCAGCATCGTCATTCAAAGTATCCACTTTATTTATAAAAACAACTATAGATGGAACGTTTACCTGTCTAGCTAACAAAATATGCTCTTTAGTTTGAGGCATAGGTCCATCTACAGCAGAAACAACAAGTATAGCGCCATCCATCTGAGCGGCACCCGTTATCATGTTTTTTACATAGTCAGCGTGACCCGGACAATCAACGTGAGCATAATGTCTATTAGCAGTTTCATATTCCACGTGGGCTGTACTAATTGTAATACCCCGCGCTTTTTCTTCTGGAGCCTTATCGATAGAATCGTAAGCAACAAATTTTGCTCCACCAGATTCAGATAAAACTTTTGTAATAGCAGCTGTTAATGTTGTTTTTCCGTGGTCAACGTGACCTATGGTGCCAACGTTACAATGTGGCTTGGTTCTTTGGAATACTTGCTTGGACATATATATTTAGGTTCCTCTATTTTAATTAAAAAATGACCATTTTACACTTACGGAGCGGGTGATGGGAATCGAACCCACGCAACCAGCTTGGAAGGCTGGGGCTCTACCATTGAGCTACACCCGCTAATTTTATTTTAAAAATCACAAACTACGAATGGTGGATGGAGTAGGATTCGAACCTACGTACACTACCGTGGGCAGATTTACAGTCTGCTGCCTTTAACCACTCGGCCATCCATCCTATAAACAAAACAAACCGTGTTAATAATAAACTAAGATATAATACTTTAAAAGTAATTGCAATAGATATTTTTATAATATTATACTATAAAAGAAAAGATCTGTGTTAGAATAAAGATTAATCTAGTTAGTAAGAATAATATTTAAAAAATCAAATGACTTTCTTAATTTATTCGAAAAGTTATTTCATCGCTTTATTGAATATATTTGGAAAAATTTAGAAGGTCAAGATATAAATGCTAAAATTTTATAATATTTACGGAATGCACGCTTCGTTGGCTGCATTGAATAACCCGTTAAGAGAAATTAAACAGGTTAATTGTAGCACCCAAGTGTTTAGTGAGCATAAGGATATAATAACAAAATTTAACTATAAAATATTACCAGAAAAAGAATTACAAAATTTAGTAAAAACTTCAGGTCATCAAGGTATAGTTTTAACAGTTGCACCAATAATGACTCAAGAATTAGAAATTCTTGGTGACATTACTAAAATTGCAATACTAGATCAAATAACCGACCCACAAAATTTTGGCGCAATTTTAAGGTCAGCAGCCGCTTTTGGCTTTGAAATAATTATCATACCCAAAAATAATTCCGTGGAAGAAAATGCTACAGTGGCTAAAACTTCTAGCGGTGGCTTGGAGTTAGTGAAGATAGTGCAAGTGGTAAATATTTCTAATACTATTGCGGAATTAAAAAAACTAGGTTTTTGGATAATAGGCTTAGATGGAAAAACAAAATATACTTTAGCCAATTTACCCGATTTAGATAGAATAGTTACGATCATCGGTTCAGAAGGTAACGGGATTAGGCCCCTTGTAAAAAATAATTGTGATTTTTTAGTCAAAATACCTATGAGTTCAAAGATAGAAAGCTTGAATGCTTCAAATGCGGCGGCGATCTTTTTCAATGCAATTTATCAAAAACTAGGTTATAATAAATAGCAAAGAATAGTTTATTTGGTATTGATTCTTGTAAATATGTAACCCTCTATTTTATTTACACTATTTACACCGAGTATTATTGATAAAGTATTTTTTTCATTTACACAACAAAAACAATTCGATAATAAAAAATTAGAACTCAACAATTTACAAGAATATTTATGACAACAGTTGAAAAAACCAAAGCTTTAGATGCAGTAATCAGCCAAATAGAAAAAACTTTTGGTAAAGGTTCTGTAATGAAATTAGGGCAGAAACAAAATCTTGATACAGATGCCTTGCCCACTGGCTCTCTGGGGTTGGATTTAGCTTTGGGTATAGGAGGTTTACCAAGAGGTAGAATAGTAGAAATTTTTGGACCCGAAAGTTCTGGTAAAACCACCTTAACTTTACATATAATCAAAGAAGCGCAAAGACTTGGTGGGGCATGTGCATTTATAGACGCAGAGCATGCTTTGGATCCAGTATATGCAAAAAAACTTGGCGTTAATATAGACGACTTAATTATTTCTCAACCAGACACAGGCGAACAAGCTTTGGAAATAGCAGACGCTCTAGTTCGTTCTCATTCAATAGATGTACTGGTAATAGATAGTGTAGCTGCCCTAGTACCTAAAGCTGAAATAGAAGGCGATATGGGTGATTCTCATATGGGTTTACAAGCCAGATTAATGAGTCAAGCTCTTAGAAAACTTACAGCATCCGTATCTAAAACTAATACGATCATTATTTTCATAAACCAAATAAGAATGAAAATTGGTATTATGTTTGGTAGCCCTGAAACAACTACAGGTGGAAATGCTCTTAAATTTTATGCGTCTGTAAGACTTGACATTAGAAAAGTTGGCGCTATAAAAGATAAAGATCAAATGATTGGTAGTCAAACACGTGTTAAGGTTGTTAAAAATAAAGTTGCTGCACCTTTTGCAACAGTAGATTTTGATATAATATACGGTCTTGGTATATCAAAAGAAGGAGAAATACTCGACATAGCTGCTAACTTAAATATTGTTGAAAAAGCTGGGTCTTGGTTCTCTTACGCCGGTGAAAAAATTGGTCAAGGAAGAGAAAATGTAAAACAATATCTGAAAACAAACCCAGAAATAACATTACAATTGGAACAAAAGATTAGACAAAAAGCATCTACAGGAATTGTGGGAGCTGATTTTGTTGTTACAGCAGTAGACAGTGAATCAACTTTGCCAAACGAATAAATATTTTTTTATACAAAAAATCTTACCTCTCTCTAAGAGGTTATATAGTCATCATAAGAAATGATATGCTGGCTATATCATCTTAAAAAAATATCTTTATTTGTTATTACTAAATAGATATTTATTGCTTACACTAAATATCTATGTTAGATTCTACTATTATCTAAGAAAAATATGTTTTTTATATTTAGAAATTATCGTATTCTTAAAATTATTATTCTTATTATCTATACTAATAATTTCATTTGTAAAATTCAAAAAAATTAATATCAAATAAGCTGAAAAAGAATGAGCTCTGAACAAATATACATAGAATATAAAGATTCTGTTGAGAATTATTTAGAAAAACGTACTGTTACCAAATTGGTTTTTTCACTTTTCACAATATTATTCCTTATACTAATTGTTAATTGGGCAAAAAAATTTGTCTATAAAGAAGATAAATCCATATTAAATAATTCCATTGATTATCAACATTTAGCTCTTTTACAAAATAATCAACTAGATTTAACTGTAACTCAACCAGCTTCAATTCAACAAAATAATTTAATTGCTTCAAGTAGACGATCTTTTCTTGCGCAAGATAACAAAAAAACTCTAACTATTAAGTCTGGAGATACTCTAAATCAGCTGTTATTGCAAAATGGTTGCACTAAGAGTGATGTTGTAAAAATCACTAAGTCTTTAACGTTAGCGAAACTACAAGAAAAATCATTATTATCGGTAGGAAATAAGATAGAGTTGTTTTATAGAGCTTCTGATAATTCCAATATAGAGAAAATAGTATTAATATCAAAAGATCTTGAGAAAATTGAAATTTTATCTCAAAAGCAAAATTTTATTGCTAAAAAAATCCCGGTTGTTTTTGAAAAATTTGCTATAAAACGTAGTTCTAAGATTTTTGATGGCAATTTACAGAAAGCCTTATTAGCTACCGGTATAAGCAAAAATCAATCTCAAGAAATATTATCTAGTTTTAAACAACAATTAAATTTGGACAAAGTTTTAACAAATAATTCTACTATTCATGTTATTTTAGAAAAAAACATAGCTAAAGAAAGTGGCAAAGTAAACTACGGAAATATTTTATTTGTTTCTTTGAATGATGGCTCTAAAACTCATAATATTTATCGTTATGATGCAGGGTTTGGTTCTTCTCAATATTTTTCCGAGCAAGGAAAAGTTTTAAAAGCTACTTTACTTAAATTTCCTGTAAAAGGGTTGCCTAAAATTTCATCTAAATTTGGCATGAGGACTATAGGTAGTGGTTATAGAAAAATGCATTTTGGAGTAGATTTTAAAGCACCAATAGGTTCTGAAATTTTATCAGCTGGTGATGGAGTAGTTACAAAAACCACATGGGGTAATGGTTATGGTAGATATATTGAGATTAAACATTCCAAAGATTATAGTACACTTTATGCTCACTTAAATAAATTTGCTAAGGGTATTTCTGTTGGAACAAAAATAAAACAAGGTCAAGTAATTGGCTCAGTGGGAATGACAGGTCGTACTACTGGACCACATATACATTTAGAACTTAAACATAAGGGTCAAAGAGTTGATTTTTTACATCACTCAGCTCAAATTAAGCATGAACTAAACTCCAAGAAGCTAAAAGAATTTACTAGTTTTAAAAATTCTCTTCTAGCTTTAAATTCAAAATTTAATGGCGATAATATTATTGAAATAGCATTAAATAAACCTCTTGTTAAGAACAAAAACTAATAAGTTTTGATTTATTGGAATACATAATTCAATCTTTAGAATAGAAACTCTTTAGTATACAATAATCTAAGTCTTATTAGTTCTAGCATCAAGTTATTCAAGATATTTTTATTTTGCAACAGTTTTATCTTATCATCCGTAATTTAGCGTGAATTAGTTCGTAACCTACATTAGACTAAAAAAGCAAAATCAACAAGAATTGCAACATAGCTTAGCAATAGAGAAAAAGCAACAACTTTCATTCTAGTAATTAATACACAAGTTAAAGTAGGTTAACATATTGTATGGGCGCTAAAGGGATTAAGAGCATGGTAACTACATTAAGAATTCCCCAGAGCAAACAAAAGCAAATACTAAAACATGATCTTATTGAACATGAGAGATATTGCGCCAATAAAAATCAGGCATTCCAGGGGGGCTAAAACGCAACTATTTTCATTGCATTCCAGGGGGGGGCTAAAACGCAACTATTT
>CANGIW010000021.1 GCA_947454145.1 Rickettsiales bacterium | reverse complement strand
CGCGTAACTTTTTAAGCATATATGCCCAAATAATGGGGCTTTATACTAACAAGAGGGCTATTGCCCAAGAGCGACTAAAGCTGCTAGAGCTTACTGCTAAATCTCGGCTGCTGCAAGAAAATCTGTTCATCTATGTGGCCGCATAAATTTTTAAGCATATATGCCCAAATAATGGGGCTTTATACTAACAAGAGGGCTATTGCCCAAGAGCGACTAAAGCTGCTAGAGCTTGCTGCTAAATCTCGGCTGCTGCAAGAAAATCTGTTCATCTATGCGGCCGACAAAGAAAAAGATTGATGAACAAGCAATTTGCTATTGTCTTCAATTTGAAAAGAATTTGTAGACTTTAAGTAACATAGACTATGCCAAACCTTAAGGGCACTAGAGATGGGCCCAGGTTTTCAATTCAGGGTTTTGCGGGGTGATCAAATACCCAAATAAAAATGATACTTTAAAGTTGATTTGCCCGATTCTTTAAAAATTTTTTCTTGCTTCACAATAATTTTTTAGCCAATTTTGTTTCTACTAAAAAAAATTACTCTGCTTTTTTATTTTGCAACAAGCCCATGATAGTAGTTTCGAAAAGATAGATATTATCTTTCATTTGAGAAATTATAGGATGATATTGAGTTATTTTTGAAAATACCTACTTCAAACTAATTTAGTATAAAATAATATTTATTTCTACCCCCAAAGATTTTTTACTTTAGTAAATATGCTTTCACTTTCTGTAGATGTAATATTATTATCGGCGTCTTTAGTTTCTTTATTTTTACTTTCGCTACTATTAGTTTTAGGATTGAATTCTTTATCTAATTGCTGCAATAATTCCTTTTGTTTGAGAGTTAAGTTTTTTGGTATACTGATTTTTACATGAACAAACATATCCCCTCTAATGGTAGAGCGTATTTTTGTCATACCTTTAGATTTTATCCTCAATTTTGTTTCATATTGTGTGCCAGCTGGAATAATAACTTTGCTCGTTCCTCCTTCTATTAGGGGAACTTCAATCTCTCCACCTAAAGCTGCTGTTGTATAGGGTATAGTTATTTGACAATGCAAATCAATGCCGCTTACAGTAAAAAATTTATGAGCTACTATACTTACTAAAATATATAAATCACCTATAACTCCACCCCTAACTCCAGCTTCCCCCTCATTATTATATTTTATCTGTTGTCCATCACCTATTCCAGAAGGAACTGATATACTTTTTTGTATTTGCTCTTCAACGCGTCCCATACCTTTGCATGAGCCACAAGGATTTTTAATTATACTACCGCTGCCACCACAATGATTACAAGTTTGTTCAATAGCAAAAAAGCCTTGAGACATTCTTATAGTACCTCGCCCCTGACAATAAGGACATTCGGTAGAAGATTTATCTTTACTACCATGACCATCACAAGTTTTGCATGATACAAATGAACGAAAAGCTATAGTTTTTTCTATCCCCTTAAAAGCTTCTTCTAAAGTGATATTCAGTTGATAACGAAGATCATTTCCTCTTTGCTTACTTGAACCCTTTTTTCTTCCACCTTGCCCTGGATGTCCTTGGCCGAAATCAAACATATTGCCAAAAAGATCATTAAGATCAAAATCTGCAAAACCTGATTGTTGAGAATGTCGGCTACCACCACCGCTAGTAAAAGCATCATGCCCATAACTATCATAAGCTGCTCTTTTTTGATCGTCTTTTAATACTTCATAAGCCTCTGTTGCTTCTTTAAATTTTAGTTCTGCAGATTTATTATCAGGATTACGGTCTGGATGATACTCAAAAGCCAATTTTCGATAGGCTTTTTTGATTTCATCGGGGGATGAACCCTTGCTCAAACCAAGAACTTTATAATAATCTGCTTTTGTCATAATTTATTTTTTATTATATAATTGTATTATTTAGAATATAAAAATGATTTATACCTCTAAAATCATTTTTATCTCTGAGCACTAATAACTCAAGTGACCTTATCTAAGGTCACTCAAATTGGATAATCTGCTGTATTATTTTTTTTCCTCTTTTACTTCAGCTTCAATAATTTCTCCTTCAGTTGAAGTTGTATCATTAGTTGGATTTTCACCAGGCATTTCAGGCCCTTGTTTTTGATACATAGCTTGACCTATTTTCATTGCAATTTCAGTTAAAGCATCAATCTTAGTATTAATTTCTTGTGCATCTTCGCTATTGATAACAGCTTTTAAATCTTCTATTGCTTTAGTTGAAGCTTCTTTTTCAGCTTCTGGGATTTTATCGGCATATTCTTTTAAAGTGCTTTCTAAATTGTAAATAGTGCTGTCAGCTTTATTACGAGCATCTATCAACTCCTTACGCTTTTTATCTTCCACTTCGTTTTTAGCTGCATCTTCTACCATACTCTTTATTTCTTCTTCACTTAAGCCGCCGGAAGCTTTGATAGAAACTTTTTGTTCTTTTCCGCTAGCTCTATCTTTTGCAGATACATTAACTATACCGTTAGCATCTATATCAAAAGTTACTTCAATTTGGGGCGTGCCTTTTCTTGAAGGGGGAATGCCCTCAAGGTTAAATTCACCTAATAATTTATTATGTACAGCAAGCTCACGCTCACCTTGAAATACTCTTATTGTTACGGCTGGCTGATTATCTTCTGCAGTTGAGAAAACCTGACTTTTTTTAGTTGGTATAGCGCTATTACGTTCTATCAATCTGGTAAATATCCCACCCATAGTTTCAATACCTAAAGAAAGTGGTATAACATCAACTAAAACAATATCTTTAACATCCTGAGAAATAATACCAGCTTGTAAAGCAGCACCTAAAGCAACAACTTCGTCTGGGTTAACACCCTTATGAGGTTCACGTCCAAAAAATTCTTTAACTTTTTCAATAACTCTTGGCATTCTTGTCATACCACCAACAAGTACAACTTCATCTATCTCTGAAGTTTTTAAGCCAGCATCAGCTAAAGCTTTTTTACATGGTTCAATTGTAGCCTCTATCAGTTTTTCCACAAGACTTTCAAGCTTAGCTCTAGTGAAATTTATATTCATATGTTTAGGGCCACTAGCATCAGCAGTAATATAAGGTAAATTAATTTCAGTTTGAGTTACTGTTGATAATTCTTTTTTAGCTTTTTCTGAGGCTTCTTTTAATCTTTGTAAAGCTAAAGGATCTTTCTTTAAATCTATACCGTTACTTGTTTTAAATGATTCAACTAAGAAGTCTAATATAACCATATCAAAGTCTTCACCACCAAGGTAAGTATTACCGTTAGTAGACTTAACTTGAAACAGTCCATCGCCTATTTCTAATACAGAAACGTCAAATGTACCACCACCTAAATCGTACACTATTATAGTTTTGCTAGCAGATTTATCAAATCCATAAGCAAGAGCAGCGGCTGTTGGTTCATTAATTATACGAAGTACTTCAAGCCCAGCTATACGCCCAGCATCTTTTGTTGCTTGTCTTTGGGCATCATTAAAATAAGCGGGTACAGTTATAACTGCCTTTTCTACTTTTCTTCCCAGATAGCTTTCTGCGGACTCTTTCATTTTTTGAAGTATTTTAGCACTAATTTCACTAGGAGAATATTTTTTACCACTAATCTCAACCCAAGCATCATTATTGTCTGCTCTTACTATTTTATAAGATACTAATTCCTGATCTTTTTTAACTATTGGATCGGTGAAATTTCTACCAATAAGTCTTTTAACCGCAGAAATTGTATTTTCTGGATTAGTGACAGCTTGTCTTTTTGCAGAATCTCCAACGATAATGGTATTATCTTTAGCAAAAGCAACCATTGAAGGAGTTGTACGCACACCTTCAACATTTTCTATAACCTTAGGCTTACCATTTTCCATTATAGCCACACATGAGTTTGTAGTTCCTAAGTCTATTCCAATAATTGTTGACATAATATTTTCTATTTTTAAATTGTTTATTTTGCAGTTTGTTGTTGTTGTTAAGTTTAGTTCTTATACTTCTTCTATATAGGGTAATAACTAAAATTTACAAGGGGGAAACTCAAAAAAATTTAATTTAACCTCAAAATAAGTTAAAATTTTGATTTTTATAGTTATACTAGATAATAGAATATAACAGAAGAAAATGGTATATATAATATGAAAGTAAAAATAATCTCAATATGGCTATTTGTATTTATAATTATAATATCTGGTTATGCTTTTAGATTTGAACTTAGTGATGTAAAAAATAGGATTTTAGCTGTTTTACTACCCTCAAGATCTTGGACAAACAACAACGGTTCTATTGTAATAGCACGAAGTAACGACGGACACTTTTATTTAGAAGCTATTATCGGCGACACATCAATAAACTTTATGATCGACACTGGTGCCAGTGATGTTTTGATAGCCAAAAATGATGCGATAAAATTAGGCTTAGATCTTGCTACTTTAAATTTTAGCAAGAAGTATAATACTGCTAATGGTGTTGCTTTTTGTGCACCAGTAACAATCAATGATTTTCATATGCATCATGCCGTATTTAACGATATCAAAGCAAGTATATCCCAAAGCTCTGATGATACTTCACTACTTGGAATGTCTTTGATTAGCAAATTTAAAAGCTTTTCTATTGATAGAGATCTCCTTAAAATTGAATTTTAACCGTCTGTCTTCTTAACAAGAAACTATATTATTATAAGTATATAGATTTTAAAGCGATATTTTTAATATATTTTAATATATTAATGCATGAATATTTTTTTATTGTTTTCTAAAAGTTTTTATGTTAATTATTAATTAGTAAATTAATAATTAATTCACTACTCAAATATATGAAAAAAATAATAAGTACAAAAATAATACCAGATGAATATTGCCCCGGCATGATAAAGCAATTTATTAAGGATGCAATAAACCGTGTTCGGTATAAAGATAAACAACCAAAAACTACTAAGCTACTGGAAAAACTTGAAGAACTGCACCAACTTGAAAAACAGCACAAACCTGAAACAACTTTGGTAGACACATTACAAAACAACATCGAGAAAGGGTTTAACCCAGAGGAAGTTATTATATTGTCCTTTTTTGGACAATACGACCCCCCTGGATTAGAGGATTTATTGCTAGACCACTACACTGATGATGTTAATCATCAGTTTATTAGGAGTACTCCAGAATTTAAGGACAAATCTAGTACCGCCATGAGATGCCTTTGGTTCCGTGCTCGAGAATTATTCCATAAATTTGAACAAACTAATGGTATTTTAAAATTAGCAGAGCTGAATAATATATCACCTACAGACTTAATCTCAACAATATCATATACAGGTAAGCCTATGATTACATTAGTGTTATTAATCATTACTATAAAACAGATTTTTTCTAGTAATGATTTTCTAGAAGATAACACAATTACTTCAGTGGATTGTAACGAAATTTTATATACTCTTAAAAGGGCCGCAAATCCTACTTCGGAATTTAAACTTGCTGTACTTTTAATAAAATTAATGCCTGACTACAAAAAAGAATTACTTTCAATTCAACCAAATCAGCTAAATCCTAGTCATTTGAGACTAGAGGCAATCGAGAATACTGGGGTCTTACAGAAAAGTTTTGTAGAACTTCAAAACGAATTAGAGTGCTATAAAAAACGGGAGACAAAATCACAAGACACAGATACATATCGAAAGAAATATCCTACTACCAAACTTTATAAATTAATACCCGCATTAGAAAAACAAGTTCAAAAACACAATCCCAATAAATCTAAAATTGAAGATAATCCTACTTTCTATTCAACTAATGCCGTTAAAGAAATGCAACAGCAAATTACTAAAGGAGTAGGCGAAATATCAATGGAATTTAAGAAAGAATTTCAGGAAAAGTTAGACTTAGTCAAGAAAAACTATAGTGAATTAAGCGAAAAACATAGTGAATTACAGGCAAACTATTCTTTATTAGCAATAAACCAATGTGTATTAAACCAACAACATAGTGAATTACAGGCAAACTATTCTTTATTAGCAATAAACCAATGTGTAGCAAACAAGGTTTTTCAAGAACATCTCAGAGTATTAGATATGAAAAAAGATCAAGTATCAAAGAAACAAGCTATTACCAGTAAACACCCCATAACTTGTATAAAAAAGTTAGAAGAATTCAATAAAACCTCAGCTCACAAGCAAGAGATTATCAATAAATATACAGAAGCATTTATAGAAATTTTAAAAAATTCTTCAGCTACAAACAAAAGAACTTTAAAAACCATAGAAAAATTTAAATCAACATCTAAGGTGGAATTCCATAACAATACAGATTTTGTTTTTAATAATGACGATCAAAATTCAGCTACTGAAGATAACTTTGTATTTGGAGGATCTAATTCTTGCTTAGAAAAAGCAGACAATTAAGTATCCAACTTTAACATTTATTTAAATTATTAATAATGATGCCTAATTTTTGTATTATGGATTTAAAAATTTTGTGCTAGAATGTATACTGTTTTAATAAATTTAATTTTGTGATGTTTATGGTAAAGAAATTTTGTGTTAATCTTGTAAAGATTTTAGTTATATTAGTTTTTACGAATAACTTAATATTAGCAGATGCTAAAGATAACGTACGTAGCTATGTAGATAGCTTATTAGAACAAAGCTTTGCTGTTTTAAATAATTCAAAATTATCAGACTCTGAAAAACATTCGGAATCAAAAAAATTGATGACTACTAATTTAGATTTTATTACAATGTCCAAATTTGTTTTAGGCTTTAAAGTAAAACATCTAAGCGCTGAACAAATTCAAGAATTCTCTCTAGTTTATAGAGATTATGTAGTATCTTCATTGAGTAAGACTCTTAAATTATACAATGGCCAAAAAGTAAATGTAGATTCAATAGAACTTTCTCGAGTTATTTATAACAAAAATCAACAATTTAGCGTAAAAACTAAACTTATTGATGCCCAAAATCCAGGAAAATTTATCAATATAGTCTATATTGTGGATCAAAGCCCAAGTGGTGAACTGAAAGTATTTGATCTAATTATCGAAGGAATAAGTTGGATTAAAAGTCAAAAAGATCAAATTAGTAGCCTTTTGGAGAATAGAACTTTCGAAGAATTAATTAATGAGTATAAATCGAAAATTAATTAGCAATGACCTTTTTACCGTCGGTAAATTATGTTAGGAATTTAGGCTTACAGGCATTACCTTATTTAGTATGCATTTTTTGTGTATTTATTACCATAGCGCTTTATTACGCTTTAATAGTATCCCCAGTAGATTATCAACAGGGGGAATATGTTCGTATAATGTATGTACATGTTCCGGCAGCTTGGCTAGCTTTATTTATATATTGTATAATGGCCTCTTGTTCTTTTAGCACCATTATATGGGGTACAAAACTTAGTTATTTAATAGCGGTGTCAATAGCCCCTATTGGATGCGCTTTTAGTTTAATAACTCTTATAACCGGATCTTTATGGGGTTATCCTGTATGGGGAACATATTGGGTTTGGGATGCACGATTAACTTCAATGCTAGTCTTATTTTTTTTCTATTTAGCTTATATTGCAATAATCAACGCTGAGTCAAATATTTTACGTGCAGAAAAACCCTCTTCAGTAATAGCACTACTAGGTGTAATTAACATTCCAATTGTAAAATTCTCAGTAAAATTTTGGCATAGCCTGCATCAACCAGATAGTATTATAACTGCTAATGGGCCGCAAATACATCCTACAATGTTAATACCCTTAATATTGATGTTTATAAGCTATTTATTGTATGTTATAATTAATGTGATTTTACATTACAATAATATTATATCAAATTTGCAACATGACTCACGTAGTAACAGAAGCTTGTATTAAGTGCAAATACACAGATTGTGTGGAAGTATGCCCAGTTGAATGTTTTTATGAAGGCGATGTTATGCTTATGATAGATCCTGATGTTTGTATTGATTGTGGGGTTTGTGTTGCAGAATGTCCTATTAATGCTATTTCCGAAGAAAAAGAAGAGCATTTAGATTTAATTGCAAAAGCCCGTCATTTTACTGGTATTTGGCCAAATATTATAAAGAAAAAAGAAGCACTACAAGATGCAATCATATATAAACATGAAAAAAATAAATTATCTAAATATGCTGACGAAATTAAGTAAAATACTTATTTTATTTTGTTATTCTTCAATTTGTCTTTCTACGCAAATCATTACGGATCAAGAAATGCAGGATGGTTTAGAAAAATTAGTAGCACCTATAGTTAAACTTAGCGGAATATCAAATCTGAAAATACATATTTTACACGATAATGATATCAATGCTTTTACTGCTGGAGGAAATGTCTTATATATAAATTCTGGTTGTTTAAGGCAACTATTAGATCCAAATATGATAATTGCAATAACAGCTCATGAAATGGGTCATATTAAACGTCATCATGTTTCTAGAAAAAGAATTGAAATAAAAGATTTAAAATATGAAATGTATTCAACTTTAGCCTTGGGAATATTAGCTGGTATGAATTTAGGCATTGATATATATGAGGGTGTAATTGCTGCAGGAATGACTATAACGGAAGGCGGATTTTTAAAAAATTCTAGAGCGATGGAAAATTCTGCTGATCAATATGCATGCCACCTATTAACTCAAGCTAATATTAATCCTCAAAGTTTAATTGATTTCTTTACATATTTAACAAAAATAGAAAGAGGGATGAATTTAAAACCCTACACCAATACACATCCACTAAGTACACAAAGATCAGAATTCACTCAACGCTGTACTGATAATTTTGAAAATACGAAACAAAATAGGCCTGCATCTTCACATGATGTAATTTTCTTTAAAAGAATCCAGCTGAAATTAGATGCATTTTTTACAGATAAAATAGACTCGATGTTAAAAAACTTTGAAAATGACAATAGCAATAATGCTAAATATGTTCGTTCAATTTTATATTTTAGATTAAAAAAATTTCAGAAAGCTATAAAGCTTGCTAATGATTTAGTTGCTCAAGAACCAAATAACCCATATTTTTATGAATGGCAAGGGCAGTTATTATTCAATTTGCATCAATATGATAAATCTTTAGCGTGCTATAAAAAAGCTTTACAACTCTTACCTAATGCTCATCTAATAGTGTTAGAAAAAATTAGAGTTGAACTAGAAATCAATTCAAAACCTAGAGACTATATTACTACAGAAATTTATGATGTATTAAGTAAATATCCTAACAATTTTTTAGCTTACAGACTTTTAATTACTTATGGTGATAAGGCTAAAGACGAAGCTACTAAATATTACGCTACTTCTAGAACTTATGCCTTGATAGGGAAAAAGGGTATGACTACACAATTCATTAACTTAGCTTTATCTAAAGCTAAGCAATATAGTCCAATATGGTATAAAATTAAAGACTTTATGGAAGAAATGAAAACAATGAATTTTTCTAAAAGTTAATTTGTTTACTATTGTTTGTTTGTAGTAGGGTTTTTGTATACTCTACCTATAGTATATCTTAACTGGATAAGTTGGTGACTATTTTTTGTACACTCACAGCCTCTGCTAGACTTTAATCACCATTAATCTTAAATTATCCAAATATGCGATTCTTTATCATTCGTTGTTATAGACTAATCAAGTTAAAATATGGTAATTTAGGCTAAAGTAGGCATCTTTAAACAAGCGTATAAGCTATTAAGTAATGCCATGAAATTTTCAGCATCTCAATCCTAGATAGCTCTTTGCTTCAATGATTATTATTCCTAATAATTTTATTTTTAATACAATACAAAACTATAGCAAATTCAACCTATTATATTATATTATATAAAATAAAGAAAAAATTGATTTGTTTAAACTTCACAAATTAAGGATAGCTAAACAAATATCAGCTACCCTTAATAAGATCTTTAGAGGTTAATTCTGATGTTCAATTTACCAGCAAAACCGTTGTAGTTTTTTCTGGAGTTCCAGTCAAGTCCTAAGCTAAAGCTTGTTTGTTCGCGTTGGAAAGCAACAGAGCCACCTACATTTAATAAATTATAGTTCTTTTTACTAACAGGAGTAGAGGTTATGTCATTACCTAAAAAGCTTGTAGTAACAATATTTTCATTTTTATCAAGAGCTAACTCTCCAAATACATGAAATTCTGGTGCAATAGTATAGTGATTTCTTATAAATGGACCAATTGCAACATTAGTACCAATTACCATGAATTTATTTGTACTAGCCTCATATTTGTTGATAATATCATTACCAGATAGGTAACTAAATGAATCATTGTTATAGACTTTAAAACCAAAGTTGGGCATTAATGCTAGCTTGTCGCTAAGTTGTATTTTATATTTAGCCCTAATATCAGCAAAATATGATTTAAGATCTCTATCCAATTTAGTTTTATTTCCATTAGCTTTTTCACCAGAAAGAGATGTTGTACTCATTCCACCTATAGCACTAAATGATAAATTTTTGTTAGCTTGCAATTTAAAATATGCTCCACCTAAGGTACATTTTAAATTATCTTGTTTTAAATCATTCTCATCACCACTATTATTATCATCGTTAATTGCATATGCGTTTACTCCTAGAAACAAACCAAGCGTAGTATTATTTATTTTGTAATCAGCACCTAAAACTATACCACCACCTTTAGAATCATAATTTATTCCATTAGAGTCATTTTTTGCTTTATTCGTAGCTAAAGTTAACTCAAGCCAAACACCTCCTTTTTGCTTATAGTTTTCTCCCGCAGAAATAGCTGCGCTATCTGCCTCGATTTTTTGATTTACGACTGCCACATTGTTACCAATTGCATCGTTTGTTACGTGTATACCAGCATAAGTTCTACTAGGGTCTTTTTTTATAGACTCAAGATATAAGGGTGTCATTTCACTCAACAGAAGTTTGTCATAAACTTCCTGAGGCATTTTACCATTTACTAACATTTGTTTGATATTACTCACAACATATCTATTCCCAAGCTCATTCAAGATTGCGCTATTTTCTTTTTGCTCTGAATCAATTACTAATGATGAATGTTTGGTTAAATCATATTTATCAAGTCTATTAAGTTGTGCTGTGATATGTGCATTTAACATTACTAATTCTGCTTCTAATTCCCCTTTAAATTTTTCGTCCAATAACTCTAGGGTATTAACTTGTAATTTTTTGTGACAAGACTTCATTTGAGAATATAAAGACGCAGAATCTTTATTATACTTTTTCACCTCGTTTTGTAATTTTTGTGCTAGATTTTTTATCTGACTAACAATAGATGATATATCAGTAGTAAAAGGCAATTGCTTTTCTACAATTTGTTGTCCAAATGCTTCATAGATTTGAGTTGGATCTTGCATTTCTGGCTGCTTCACTAATTCAAACTCATTTTGTAACTCTGCTTTAACGTTTTCTGGTAAGAAACCTTTCTCTACAATTTGACCAGCCTTAGCATATATTTCTGGAGATAAATTTCTTAACTGCATTTGAAGACTATTTAACTCAGAAATTAAATTAGGTACTATTTCGTTGCTTCTAAAATCTTGTATATTTTTTCTAATATCTATTAAGCCTAATTCTAAATCAGCTAGATTGATATCTTTACGCGGTAATAATTGTGCAACTACTTTTTCGACTCCACCTAAACAACTCTCAAAAATTGATAAATCATCTGCAATATTTAGTCTAGCAATTACTAACTCTTGCTGTAAAACAGAAACATATCTAAAAGATGCCCCATGTAAACTAGCCTTAGCTTTCATTTCATAATCATGCACATTATCTAAACGGAATTGATTGCTAAGTATAGTTTTTACTAGCGATTCAGCTTGTTCAAATTCACCCTTCACTGAACGAAGTAATAATTGATTTGGGTTTTCGCCTATTCTCATTAAAAGTTGAGATTGTATTGCAACCATCTCATCTATTATTTTTTCTAAAATAACTTTGTTATGTCCAAAAACAACTTCACCAGAAGGTTTTTGATGCTTCATAAGATTTTCCTCTAAATCTTTGTCAACTACAATAACAGCAGCATTTTGTTGCGCTACATTTAACGCAGCTTGAATTTGTTGAATTTTTGTATTTAATAGCTCTAAATCACCTGCATTTTGTGCTACCAATTTAGCATTCTGTAATTTATTTTCAGCTTTTTTTGTTGCATCTTCACACTTATATAAATCATTTTTAACTTTTTTTAATTCAGATCTACGTGCAGCTAAATCACTTTCAAGTTTAACTTTAGTGTCACTAGCTTTCTTAGATCTCTCCAAATCAAACATTATTGTAGGCAATTGATCTTTCAAATTATCTAAACTGCTTTGTAGTATAATTATATTAGCATTATGCTCTTGTATCTCTGCTTTTTGAGTATCTGGATTTAACTCTTTAATTGCAGCCATTTTTTCTTGCACATTGCTTTCAATTACTTTTACTTGATTTTCTACTGAAACTAAAGCTTGTTGGTTTTGGGCAAGATTTTTAGCTTGCTCTTGGGCAATAATCAAAGCAGAATCTGCTACCTTTATTTGATCTTGAATTGTCATTAATTTAATTTCAGTGTCATTTCTTTGATTTTCTAATTTTTCAAAACTATTTTCAAAATAATCTAAAGCCTCACTTGCTTCTCGGGCGTCATTGAATTTTTCTTGAGCTTCTGCTAAATCATTTTTATACATTATTAAATTTTGTTGTAACGTAGCCATCTTTTTTTGAGCAATATCCCGATCAGCTTGCTTGTGTTCTACAGTATTAAACATTTGTTGTACTAGAGTAAAATCACTCCAAAGATTTTGTACTAATACCGAGTCTACCAAGCCATTGCTCATCAATGGCTGTAACTGACTTGTTGCTACCTTTAGTTGAACATCAACTTGCTGCAAAATGGATGAAATTTCATAGCTTTTTTTTTCATCCGCCAGATTTTTTTGTGCTTGTTCGAATTTCTTGTTGCATAATTCAAAATTTTGTTTAGCTTGATCAGATGTTTTTTTATCCCAAATTTTCAAATACCTATCTTTCTGTAAAGCCAAAGAATTTAATACATTAGTACTTGCCAAAATATTATTCATAGAGCTAGTTGTTAAAGCTGTTGCAGCTAGTAAGTTTAATAATTTTTTTTTATACACCATAATGTTTTATTTTTTTTTTTTTAAATTAATATTTATTTTAACTTAATATTTAAAGTACTAAAAATTAAGTTGAGTTGTGTATATCTTAAATCGATATATTATATATATTAGCTTTAAAAATATCTATAGGCAATCTAAAGGTATAAAAAAATATAATTATTTAATCTTAGATTACATTACAAAAAAGATGAAATAAACTGAATCATGCTTATATCTCACACAAAATAGCAGATAAATTTTGCTTCAGTTAGATAATAACTTAGTTTTTTATCTAATTAATTATTTTTGTCTTACTTTTTTATATGTGATATGATAAAAATAAACATATATTTAATTATATCATAAGAAATATGCCAGATATAAAAGAAGCTGCTATACAATTAAATTTATCAGAATTAAAGACTACAAATAATATAGGTCTCTGCCAATTAAAAGGCCTAGATCCAAGATATAAAGGTAAAGAAGGTCAGAAGGTAGAGGGTTATGACTATAAACCAGGGTCTGATTCTATAAATTACACTACTCAATTCGGTAGTATACCTAAGGCTGAAGCTATAGATTTTATGGATGGCGATTTTAACAGACCTAGTAGTCGTACAATAGTTATAGATGGTCAAGAATATGACTTAAAAGAAGAAGTTGAAAAATATCTCACGGATCATGCGCCAGAGTTAAGAAAGAATACTACATCTTTGTCCCCAACTTTTCACTACTATGCTATAAAAGCTTATCTTAAAGGCCCCTCCTGTAATTTATCTGAGCATCAGGCTAATTTTATACTTTTATCCTCTCATCAAAACTCTTTTGCTAAAAGCATAGAGGGTTTATCATTATCCTACACTCATGAGAAAGACAAAGAAGAACTATTTATTGAGACCGCTGTTGCAGACGGAGTAGACTTCATGTTGGAAATTAATAAAGGTGAATGTAGTATTTCAAGCTCTAAAACGACACATTTCGTTGACATGACTAATAGCTATCTGATTGAAGAAAGAGACAATGGATATGGTTACTACAGTTATAACTTTATCAAAGATAAAGCCAATTTTATTACTACTCCAAATTGTATTACTACAAATTTTCGGATAAACTTAGGCAAACCAGGCGCCGTAATAGAACCAGAAACTATAGTGGAACTTGCGGCAAGAGGTGATTGTTGTACCATAATAAATACAATTAAAAATCAGAACATTTATGAAACAATAAACCCAAATATTGTACAAAAAAATTCAGATAAATTTTTTAAAACCATTCTAGGGGAAAAGCAATTTAACCAGAACAAAGAACAAATACTAACAAATTTAGCAAAGTATGAGCTAGAGAATAAACCAGATTTTGATTTGCAATTTACAACTGTAAAAAACCAGAACAAAGAACAAATACTAACAGATTTAGCACAGTATGAGCTAGATGATAAAGCAAATTTTGATTTGCAATTTACAACTGTAAAAAAAGGTCTTTTCAGCAAAATTGCTTCAAGATTGAAAGATATGATTAATGGACATAAGCCTACATACCACAAAGAGATAAAATCTTTACCTACTAAAACAATACAAAAGTTGGAAGATAATGACAAATTATTAGAAGATTCATCTAAACCACTATATCAAAATAATACTGTAGTAAAACTTGTACCTCCTAAAAAGGTGAAGATAAAATTTCAAATAATATTGAGCAGACTTAAGTGGGGCAGTAAAACAAAGGCTATTACTTCTACTACAGTATCAAATAATAAAATACATAATAATATTAATAGTAGTAAAAAAAACACACTCTTTAGTCTCTTTAGTAAATAATATTTTTTTAAAAAACATCATTATTTACTAAACACTACTTTTTGTAGCTTTTTGTACATATTTATAAAAATCTGAGATTAAAAATAATGAGCCAGTAACTAATATATTGTTCGGTTGTTTGTTCATTTTAGATATCAAGTCAAATGCTTCATCTAAGCTGTCAAAATTCATAACCTCTGGAAAATTCATAGCACTAATTTTTTCTGCTAAATATTCTGAGCTATAACTTGAGGCTTCAGAATGAACTGCTACAGCAATACAATTATCAACTATATCAACAAAATATTGAACAAACTTCTCAATTTCTCTTTTTTTAGTCATACCTATTATTAGATATAAAGAACCCTTAATATTTTCTTTAACCCAATTAGATAACACTAAAGCTCCACCAGTATTATGGGCTCCATCAAGCCAGATTTCTGAAGTAATATTTTTTAGAATAGGAAATCTTTTTTTGTCGATGTAATCCATTCTTCCTAGCCAATACGTTGAGCTTAATCCTTTTTTGATATTCTCATCAGTTATGTGAAAATATTGCTGTATTTTTGTAAGTTTTATCGCTGCAATAACAGCACTTGCGTTAATATATTGGTGATCACCTTTTAAACTTATATGTTCTAGAGAAATTTTGTTATCTTTATCTTTATAATATACTTTAGCATCTTCTTTGGATTGAATTACACCAAAATCATACGAAAAAAAGAAGCTATTAGAATTCATCTGAGAAGCTTTTTGATGGAAGATTTCATAAATTTCTTCCTCTTGAAGACTTATGATGCTATCGCACCTATATTTTATAATGCCAGCTTTTTCATTAGCTATTAATTGTAGGGTATGGCCAAGAAATTCCATATGATCATAAGATATAGGGGTAATCAAGCTAACCAAAGGGTTTTTTATAACATTAGTTACATCTAACTTACCGCCTATACCAACCTCCAATAATAAAATATCTGATTTTTTGCTAGCAAAATACAAAAATGCCATTGCAGTAATAGCCTCAAAAAAAGTTAGGTTTAAGTCCATTTTTTGGCAAGCAAGCCTTACTTTTTCAGAAAAAAAATATATATCTTCATCGGATATAAAATTTTTATTACAGTATATACGCTCGTTGAATTCAATTAAATGAGGTGAAGTATAAGTTTGTACAGAATATCCAGCGTCTTCAAATATGGCTTTAAAAAAAGCTACGGTAGAACCCTTACCGTTGGTGCCAGCTATATGTATTATATGAGGAAGTTTATCTTCAGGATTTTCAAAAAAATGCATTAATTTTTGAAAATTTTCTAAATTATTTTTTTCAAATTTAGACCAAGGGGGAAGAGGCCAATGTGGCATTCTAACCATATCAGTAGTATTTATATTATATGAATAAGTAATTTGGTGGAGGCGAAGGGAATCGAACCCTTGACCCTCTGCGTGCAAGGCAGATGCTCTACCCCTGAGCTACGCCCCCAATTTATCTAGTAAATGATAAGAAAACAACAAACACCACGAAGTATTGTTCATCTTTGCATAATTTGGTTTAAATAAAAAACGTTATTTAAAATATCAAAATAATTCATATACATTCAAATATATATAATATCTGGTATTAGTTGTCAATTATAATTATTGGATAAAAATCAAAGTTACTAAATGTTTACTTGAAGTTTACTTGGAATTTTATTTTTTGAAAGCTTTGACATTTTAATGATATTGATCTAAAATAGTATTTATATAACTTGTTTTTTGTCCTATTATTTTTTTATAAATTATGTTAGACGCTTTTTTTATAATTCATTGCGTTATTTGCGTATTGCTTATTATTACTATAATGTTGCAGCGTTCTGGAAGTAGTACTTTTGCAGGATTAGGTTCTAATTCTTCTGGTGTAATTTCAAACCAGGCTGCAAACAAATTCATGATGAAAACTACATTCACTTTAATGGGTTTATTTATGATAAACTGTTTAATATTGGGTAATATGATTAGCAAAACTGATAAAAATTTACGCAATATAGATTCAGTTCAAGAATTAAAAACTGAAAATACATCCGTCCCCTTAGCTAAATAATCTTAGATTTAGCTCTGTTTTGAAATTTCAACTAATCTTGTCTACTAATAGATATTTCACTAGAAATGTCTATAGTTTATCTTTTATATAATGCAAATAAATAACTTAATTTCTCGGTATTTTAAAAAATAAATACTTTTACGTTATAATTTTGATTGCGTTATTTCATGTTTTAACTTATCATATTATCATAATTATTTCTTAAACTTAACGCTATTGTAATTAATCTTAACAATACATTAACGAGTAATGATGCTAAACTTAAATGTTGTGAATTATATAGGCAGAATAATTAACTTATTCACTTGCTTTAAATTGAAACTTGTAATAATTAATTTTTTTGCATTCATTTTGTTATCTCAACTTTATGCGGAAGAAACTATTAAAAAAAAAAGAGAACAGAAAATAAGAATAGCAATTGATTCTATACAATATTTAATCAATCCTGCCACAACCGCAACAACCTTCCGAAACGTATCAAAAAAATTACATCCAGATAAAAATCTAGATGACAAAGAGTTTGCTGTGGATCTATTTGGGATTGTCTCTAATCTATATGAACAGTGTAGTAATAATAGTTGTAAAAAAGAAGAATTTGATCAAGGGCTACTAAAATTAAGGCATGAATATATGCAAAACAGCAACACTGAAGCACCACCGCATCAAGAACTACATTACCCATCTTACACTGGTACTTATAACCAGCAAGAGACTAATTCAGCCCCAACAGCAGAAAATATAGACGATAGCATAAAACGCTTTAGAAGCTCTTTGTTAGCAATTGATAGTTTAGTGATACGAAATAATTTTGTTTCAGAAATAATGCATAGAAATAACTCTACTATAGAAGGAAGATTTGATTATGCATTTGCTATACTGAAATTTAGTGACATAAATCCTATTGCTCAATTTTATAATGTAATACCAATTATAAGCTATAATAAAAAAGGTAAAATTCAAAATATAAATAGTTATTACCAAGCTAGTATTTCAGCGATGTTACTAAGAAGTTTAGTATCTTTAGATTCTAATGAGTACATGGATCAATATAACGAACTAACTTTACAGAATATTTTTCACTTTTATTTTTATAGATACATAAGCAGACAACATGTAGGAGTTGTACAAGCTAATATTACTTTTAAGAAGACAATTAGCTTATCTTTTCAACCCAAGATTATTTATAGCATTGTTAGTAAAAAGTTATTTTATTCAGAATTTTTAAGCTCTTTAGAGATAGAATTATTGCCTTTTGCAAGTGTACTATTGGGGTATAATATAAGGCAATCCAATAACGATAATTACACAAAATTAGGATTAAGACTTTACAACCATTACTCTAGCTTATTATTGTACGCTCAAAGTTATAACTTTGATGATTTTAATAATCCAAAATTTTTGCAAGAAATACAAAAAAAATCATCTGCATCCGAAAACAACACTCAGGAAAAAGAGGAAAATAGCGTATTTTCTAGCTTAATAGGCATCGAAGCAAAGTTGCATTTGGATGATATTAATTTGTTAGCTTTCGGAACAATAGGGTCTGAGAGCGATTTAGTTCATTTAAACTCTTCCGGTTCAACCATTTTAAACTCCTTTGGTTATAACTTAGGATGCACTATAGAATTAGCCGACAAAGATAGCGCGTTTTTCTCTGTTTCCCTTGGGATAAGATCTGATAGTTCTTTGGCAACCCAAAATATTACAGAAGATATAAATAACTATCAATTTTCAGATTCAACAAATTACTTAAACTCTACTTTTGTCTCATTCAATCTGAATCTAAATCTTTAAAGTAGAGGTAATTTTAGTTGTATAATATGTTGGTATAATATAAGAACATTGATTTTTATAAAAAAATCAATGTACGCATTTTTCAAAAAAAATTTATTTTCTTGTGACTGATGTTGTAAAAAAGTCACTATATTTATTTAAAAATTAGTTATTTTACATTTATTTTCTAAAGATAGTTGCAAACAAAATTTTATTAAATTATCTTAATATATAGTGAGGGATAATCTTAATATATAGTGAGGGATAAATTGACTATGTATTTATTTAGTATTCAATAAAAATTTTTTATTTGATACTTAATAAATCTTTTTTTATTAGTTAGTTTTTCAGAATCTTGTATTTTGATTCTGAGTTATAAAATATTTTAAAATAATTCAGACACCCTTAAGAGTTTAACCTAATTTATTTAGATAATATTATGAACGACAATATCAATTTATTTAATAATAGAGAGTTTAATTTTAGGATATTCTTATTTCTTCTTGCTGTTATGTTATTACTCTCCCCTTACTCTTCTTATGCCGCGGCTGCTGAAGACCCATTTCATGACTCTATGTGTAATGTTCTTAGACTTATTAATGGCCCAATAGGAAAATTTTTAGCTATGCTAGTAGTATTAATGATAGGGATAAAGGTTATGACCGGTCAAGTGAGAGAAATGTTTCAAAGTGTTATAATTCCAATTTTTGGTATAGCTACATTATTGGGAGCTAGCAAGCTTATAACATTTGTATTTCCTGCGTTAGGCGCAGAAGCATGTTACTAATGAATTTTTGATATATACCTACATACTTCTAAGCACAGCCTAAATTATTGGGGCTGTGTGCTCTTATCTTATTTAAACTTTAAAATTTACAGCTAAAAAACCGCAACTTAAGCTACCAAAGCTACCACCAAAAGAAAATGTAGCATGACCCATGTCAACATTACTATTTAGTATCAACTCAACAGATTTATTTTTATTTAAATTTATAAGCATTTCAGTATTATAACTACTGCCAGAAAAATCCAACCCAAGATGGCCTAAACTTTTTTTGTGTAAAATGTTTATTTCTGATATCAATTTAAGATTATATTCAATTGGTATTTGCGCGCCTAAAGTTAGTTTGCCACCTAATATATTTTGGCTTAAATTATAGTTAATATTGCTTTTTGTATAAAACATTGAGCCCAAATCTATACGTAAGTCACCAGAAGCAATATGCTGAATAGTGTTTGTAGACTTTATGCAAGGCGCATAATAAGTAAGACCAGCTGAAAAATCTTGACCAAAGTAGCTTAAAGAAGATGCAGCAGAAACTGCTGTACCACTACTAAAGACAGCTTTTACACCAAAATTAAAGCCCGCAAAACCTTCTGAAGGTTTAAAAATAGCAGTTTGCCCTAATAACTCAATATTACTATTGATCTCTTGTGCAATATAATTATGATTTTTAAGATTAATATTAGCATCACTAATATTTTTTATAGTTACCCCCCGCGAGTTATCCTCTTCCTCGCCCTCACCTATTTTTAATCTTGTAGTATATAAATTGTTTGGATTCTCCTCCTCAACCTCTTGTTTTGTTGTATACACTTGATAAATATTAAGTGTACTGTCTTCATTTTTGGATGTATCTATTTTGTCATATTCTAATTCAAACAATTCATTCTGCTGAAAATCAGAATCATAAACCTCACCGCTGTCTGTAGCGCTTTGCTGAGACTGTAGATCTTGATCTTGATCTTGATTCAATTTATCCTCAAACTGTTGTGCAATTTTTTTATTCCATGCATCTCTCAAAAACCCACTGCTTTGGGATAGATCTAACAATAGAGTTGAATCTTCTTGATACAATTGAGTTGATTCACTATAAGAATCAACTTCACTGCTTTGGGATAGATCTAAATCTTCTTTTTGATTCGTAATATCAAAGTCACTAAGAAAAACACTACAAGAATCACCTCCATTGATTTTCGATAGATCTAAATGTTTCTCTAAATACGCAATATCACTAGCACTATCACTAGCACTCATAGTGATACTGCTCGATTCGTCTTGCGCTCGGAAATCAAATATTGTTTTAAAGCTTTCAGATCTTCGAGTAGTTGCTGCTGTTGTATCGGAATTGTTATCTTGATTTACAATACATCCTTTAGCATCAAATTCTATTGCCTTGATTTTTTGCAGCTCCGCTGCTGAATTTATAGAGCTTTCAGATCTTTGAGTAGTTGCTGCTGTTGTATCGGAATTGTTATCTTGATTTACAATACATCCTTTAGCATCAAATTCTATTGCCTTGATTTTTTGCAGCTCCGCTGCTAAATAATATGCTTTGTACTCAAGATTCGTTAAAATTTCCAATTTCTTTTTGTTTAAAATTTTATCGCCCTGCGGTTGATTATAAAATTTTTGTATTTTATCAGAAATACTTTGCTTTGTACCAGCATCAAAAAAATTGTTAGACTCATCCACTGGAATATTTGTAGTATATTGTGTTGCATTGTCTTCAAAATCTTCCTCGATTGTGTCATCGTCATTTTTTGTATCCCTCTGTACCAAGTCAACATTATTTTGTTTCAGTTTGAAATTCTGTATAATTTCTAAAAATTCTTGCTGCTTTTCAACCTTTAAAAGATCTAAAAATTTAACATTAGATTCTTCTTGTACTATTTTGTCCATCCATGATTTTTGAAATTCTTTTGGAATCAATAATGTTGCTTCAGATTTATCTTCACAATCTACTGTTATTTGTTTACCTAACTCATGATCGATTAAATATTCAAACGTTTTGAAGCCAATAGCTTTGTCATGTAAAGAATTTATATCTTTTAAATTTTGTGGTAGATGTGAAGAGTTTTTTGTTACTAATTCTAATACTTCGGGTTGAAGTTTTGCTTTTATAAAATTATTTTGCACTTCATTGTTCTCTTGTGCTTTACAATACAAATGTCCTAATTCTGCAATAAAATCTTGTGTGTTTGTTTTTTCCTCTTCTATTGGATTAATTACTCTGGTTGCAATATAGGTTTTAAGTTCTTCTTTCAAATTTGTATACTCAGCATATTCTACAATATTATCTTTTTTAACTAGATCATATTGTTTTGCATAGTCTATATCTAATTTTTGTTGTATATCACTCAATTTTTTTTGTATATCATCCCAATATTCTTTTGTAGACCCATTTCTATTATAAGAATCAAATTGCCTTTGTATGTTATCTATCTCAAGAGTATAATTTTTTATTATCTCATCAGTATATGATGAATCTTCTGCTTTATCGCTATATTGTTCATAAAAAATCGATCGCCCAGGTTTGTCACCATCTGACCCAGCTTTTAACTCTATACTGAATTTGTTTGCATATTGATTTTGCGGTGTACTAGATCGTTGATATAGTGATAGAGTTAGTGAATTACCACTAATATCAGAAGTAGTACTATAAGTATTAAAGTTTCTACTTCCTTGAGTATATGTGTTGCTATCTATATTCTCAAATGTCAAATGTTTGTTTTTGACATCATTAAATGTAAACCGTTCAACTGTTTTATTATTTTTTTGTGTATTAACGGCCAAAGTTTTATATCCCAAGACACCGCCAGATACAACTACATTGATTTTTAGCAAACTTATTAAAAGATTTTTCATCAAGCTTTTATAACAAAGTTTTTTAGATTTACGCTTCATATGTACGATATTTTTCAATAAGAATAATTAATCTAGTAATAATTTTTTAAGATGTTTAATAAAAAATAAATTTATTTTTCAGTATTAAAGAATACT
>CANGIW010000020.1 GCA_947454145.1 Rickettsiales bacterium | reverse complement strand
ACAGATGTAGCTTTATCCTTAGCTTTACAAGGTCCTACTATCCAGGCTTTTCTAGGCGGAGCTACAATTGGATCAATAAATTATCATAATAGCCAACAACATCCAGACAGCAACAAATTATCAACCAGCGTTGCTTTTGCTACAACCACATTAGTTTTGTATAAATGCTACAAAACCACACAACGCACAGATGCTTTATCTATACCATTAGTTTACATTCCAATTGCTGCGAGTACTCATGTATATAGCAAATATTTGGTAGACACAAGTATGGATGTTTGGAATTCATTTTCTAGCTTTTGGAAAGCAAGCCCTACTTCTTCAACTTCTACTGAAACTAATGGCCTTGAACAAAAAACAATAAATATAACGTATATTACAAAAATTCTAGATTATGCGATGCTTTATAAAATATTATTTCCTACTCAGGATGAAAGTTTTATATGCGTAACATACAGTGACTATGAAAAGAATTTATCTGATGAAGAAAATTTAGTAAACCCTACGGTTTTTTTAAATACTATTAAAGAAAAACTTAAATATAAGGTTCCTGTTTTACTACACAACAATGTTTCACAATGCTTAGAACAAGATAATTTTTTTATATGTATGGGTAAGAATTTGCTGCAAGACACTTCTAGTAACATTAGTAGTAGTATAACTCAAATACTTTTAATAGAAGATTCATATACAAGCGCAGGAAAGGGTCTTATAAAAATAGCTAATGATGCTTGTATAGATGATCCACATCAAGATGGTTGTACTATTGAAAGAATATGTTTTCAAATCGAACACGTGGCTAAAGATTCGATTATTGGTTTTGAATTATAAAGTTCCAGAGATATATAGTAGTTTAGGTGCAATTAGACGTACTTTTATGTTATGGTGAAAGTAAAATTATAAAGAGCTATAGTAATGATTTAACCCTAAGAGCTTTCTATAGTTTAAGATGCAAAGAATTTTATGGCATGACTCTATACCCTTATTTTTGCTTCCAATATATCCACTTTAAACTAAATTAGTATATCTTATAGTCTATTGCTTCTAACATAAATTACAGAAATAATAGACATAAAAGCAAAAAATATTAAATAATACCCACACCAATTTATAGAACCAGTTTGAGTTAATTTAGTACACATTAAAGGTGCTGTTGAACCAAATAAGGTAGTAGCAGTGTTATAAGAAATAGCTAATGCAGTATTTCTGATATTAGGAGAATATAAATTAGCTTGCAGTGCTGCCTCTGCAGAAATATAAGCGGCAGCAATTGAACCTAAAAATATCATTGCTAGTGTAATACTATAAATATTTTTGCTGTCTATTAACTGTAGGGCTGGTATTATAGTGACTATAATTATTACATTTAAAATTATTAAGATTCTTTTGCCCCCTATCAAATCCGTTAAAAAACCTGAAATAAGTGTAACTGGTATCATTATCAAATAGGCTATACTTGCATTTTTATCTATAATTTCAGCATTAATACCTTGAAACTTTAAATAATTAGCTAAATAGGCAGTCTGTAAATAAAAAATTATTGAACCAGTAGCATTAATTAAAATTGAAGCAATAATTATAGACCAATTAGATTTTATTATCTGCAGTAGCGAAAAAGATTTGTTTGTACCATCATTTTGTAAATTTTTATAAGTTTGGGTTTCTTCGGCATATTTTTTAATATAAAGACCAATTAATATTGATATAATGCTTATCAAAAAAGGTATTCTCCATCCCCAATTTAGAAAATTTGCCTTACTCAATAACATTCTTGTTGCATAAGCACTAAAAGAACCTAACAATATTCCCCCACATATACTAGCCATGGAAATACTAGAAAAGAAATTTTGATGTTTAGGATTAGTGTGTTCTACAGTAAAACATATAGAGGTTGTTAAAACTCCACCCATAGATATTCCCTGCAGCATTCTTAAAATTACTATTATAATAGTAGACCAACTTCCTATAATTTCATAAGTAGGCAATAATCCAATTATAAAAGTAGGTAACCCCATTAATGTAACAGAAATGGCAAAGGCATTTTTGCGCCCTACCCTATCACCCATAGCTCCAAATAATATTCCCCCAAGTGGTCGTAAAATATATCCAACTGCAAATAATAAAAAAACATTTATCATAGAATTGTTTAAACTGCTATGCGAAAAGAATTTTGTTCCAATAACATCTGCAAAATTACTAAATAAGGTATAATCATACCATTCGAAAATATTAGCAAGTATAGTTATAATTATAAGCTTTGATGGGCTCATTTCTTTGCATTTGATAATTGATAAATATTATTACAGAAGATTTTTATTTTAAGATTTAAAACACTCAAAATAAATTATAATGGATAAGCAACAAAATAAAGCAGTCCAGCATAAATCCTGCTGAACTAATAATTTTTTATTTACTTCTTTCTTGTTCTCTAGAGATTTTTTTGGTGACTTTACCTCTATAGGATCTTTTACCTATCCTTTTGGATGGTATTTTTGGCTTCACCTCAACATCTTTTGGCTCCACCTCAACATCTTTAGTTTCAGCCTTGGGTGGTACATATTGAAGATTACTCGGTAATTGATAACTATCTAGTAAAGGTTCTTGTTTATTATTAAATTTTGCCCTTTGTGCACAAGAAGACAAAAAAGCTACAAAAATTAAGGCAATTAACGGTATATGACTTTTCATAAATTAATATATCTATTTTATAGAATTTTAATTGCTACTGATTTTGTTTGAAAATTTTAAAAAAATATATTTGCTTTCATCAAGATTTAATCACAAAGTCTTAGTATTTTCAAGAATAAAATCTGTATTTATCATTAAACTGAGTGTTTAAAGTAATTTTCTAATGCAAAATCCCAATTAACAAGGTGATCTAAGAATACTTGTAAGAAATTAGGTCTATTATTTCTATAATCAATGTAGTAAGCATGCTCCCAAAGATCGCAAACTAAAAGTGGTTTCATTTGCGCAACAAAAGGATTTTCCGCATTAGAGGTTGTATGTATTTCTAGCTTGTTATTGTTAAGAACTAACCAAACCCAACCACTACCAAACTTCCCTAGTCCTTTTTCCACAAAATCTTTAGAAAATTTTTCAAAACTACCAAAATCTCTAATAATTAATTCTAGCATTTTTGTATCGATATTTCTTTTTTTAGAATCTGGTGTAATACTATTCCAAAAAAAGCTGTGGTTCCAAATTTGAGATGCGTTATTAAAGATAGGCTTCATTGAATTATTTTGCCAAGATAGAGTTATTATATCTTCAAGACTACTATCTGTTAATTCTTCTTTATTTTCCAAAAGCTTGTTTAAATTAAAAACATAAGTATTGTGGTGTTTACTGTAATGATAATCAAAACTTTCAATTGAAAGATACGGAATAAAAGCATCTTTATCATAAGGAAGACTTGGTAGTATAAAGGGTTTTTTTATCTGGTTTGCAGCATAAGAAAAAATTTTTTTCATTATCTTTGTTCCTTTAAAAATTTAATTATTATTCAATTTATGTTTCTCTAACTCTTGAACTAAAAGTTTGTTAAGACTAACTGGATCAACTTTACCAGAAGTTTTTTTCATACTTTGACCAACAAAGAATGCCAAAAGCTTATCTTTACCAGAGTTATAAGCAATTACGCTATCTATATTTTCTAATAAAACTTCTTTTATTACATTTAATATAAAGGAATTATCGGAAATTTGCTGTAAATTCTTGTTTTTAACAATATCTTTAGGATGACTGCCATCATGGAACATTTCTTCAAAAATACCTTTAGCCATCTTACCACTTATAACGCCTTCTTCGATTAATTTAATCAAATCAGCAAGATTTTGGGGGGTAATTTTGCAATCTTCAAGCTCGCAATTAAATTTTTTCAAATAAGAAAATAATTCCACTATAATCCAGTTGGCAGAAATCTTAGGGGATAATGATAATTTAGCTACTTTTTCAAAATAATCAGCAACAATTTTATCATTCACTAGAATTTCAACATCTTCGTTTGATAAATTATACTGATCTTTATATCTATTACTTTTAGCTTCTGGTAATTCTGGTAAAGACTCTTTTATGTCTTCTACATATTTTTCTGAAAGATTCAAAGGTAACAAATCTGGGTCAGGAAAATAACGATATTCCATAGCATCCTCTTTAGAACGCATCGATCTAGTTTTGCCTGTATTTGCATCAAATATTCGAGTTTCTTGAGAAATTACACCACCATTTTCTAATAATTCTACATGTCTTGCAGCTTCGTATTCTATAGCTTGCATAATATTTTTAGTAGAATTAAGATTTTTTATTTCACATCTAATACCAAGCATATCACCCGGTTTTCTTACGGATACGTTTGCATCGCATCGTAATGAACCCTTTTCCATATCGCCGTCACAGGTATTTAAATAACGCAATATATTACGTAATTTTTTTACATATTCTGCTGCCTCATATGGAGATCTTAACTCTGGAGCCGAAACAATTTCCATTAAACCCACACCAGAACGATTTAGATCTATAAAACTATAATAGTCAGAAGCGTCATGAATACTCTTTCCAGCATCTTGCTCCATATGTAATCTTTCTATATTAATTTTACGCAACACTTTATCTTCATTTGTTATTTCTAACCAACCATTTTCAGCAATAGGATGAAAAAATTGAGATATTTGATAACCTTGTGGTAAATCTGGATAAAAATAATTTTTACGATCAAACGTTGAATACAAATTTACTTTAGCATTTATACCTAAGGAAGTTTTAACAGCTTGTTCTACGCAAAATTCGTTTAATACCGGCAGCATACCTGGCATAGCTGCGTCTACAAAATTAACTAAATAGTTAGGCTCGTCACCAAATCTAGCTGGTGAATTAGAAAATAATTTAGATTTTGATATAATCTGGGCATGCACTTCTAACCCTATTACATATTCCCATGTTCCAGTTTTACCTTCAATATAAGCAACCATATTTTTTAAAACCCTCCAGGTATAAATTTAAAATTCACAGCTTTTTCCATAGCAGCAGCTACTTCAAAAATAGTTTTTTCATCAAATGCTCTGCCAACTATCTGCATTCCAAGTGGAAGATTTTTTGATGATAAAGTTACAGGTATAGAAATAGCTGGTAGACCCGCAAGACTAACTGGTATAGTAAATATGTCGTTTAAGTACATTTGCACGGGATCATTTGTGATTTCACTAATTCCAAAAGCAGCACTTGGAGCTGATGGTAATAATATTGTATCCACTTTTTTGAGATTATTATAAAATTCCTCTGCTATTATTCTGCGAACTTTTTGTGCCTGTATATAATAAGCATCCAAAAACTTTGATGATAATAAAAATGTTCCTAAGGTCAACCTTCTTTTTACCTCTTCCCCAAAAGCTTGGGTGCGAGTATTATAATATAATTCATCTAAAGATTTTGCGTTTTGCTCTGAAAAGCCATAGCGAACTCCGTCATAACGCGCTAAGTTTGAAGAGGCTTCAGCTGGTGCAATAACATAATACACAGGTAGAGCATATTCAAAACTAGGAATTTTAATAGGCACACATTCAGCCCCTTCTTTTATACATATTTCTATTGTATTAAGCCACATTTTTTTTACTTCTGGATCTAAACCTTCTTGATCAAGTAAATCATATATAATTCCTATTTTTTTACCCTTCATATCTTTTTGGGTAGAGGATTGCAAATCTGGTACAGGTATATTTACAGAGGTAGAATCTTTTGAATCAAAACCCATGATAGTTTCTAGTGTTATTGCTGCATCCAAAACATCCCTTGTAACCACACCAGCTTGATCTAAAGAACTTGAAAATGCTACCATACCATATCTAGAACATCTACCATAAGTGGGTTTAACACCAACTATACCAGTAAAACTAGCTGGCTGACGCACAGAGCCACCAGTGTCGCTTGCAGTAGCGGCCATAGCCATAAAAGCAGCCACACAAGAAGCAGACCCCCCGGAAGAGCCCCCAGGAACTAAGTCTATATTTTCTTCACCTTTTCTTTTCCAAGGATTTATACAATTACCAAAATAGCTTGTTGTATTAGAAGATCCCATTGCAAACTCATCCATATTGGTTTTACCTAAAAAAATAGCTCCAGCATCTAATAATTTTTGACTCACGGTAGATTCATAGCTGGGAACAAAATTTTCTAACATTTTAGATCCAGCAGTCGTACGAATTCCATTAGTACAAAAAAGGTCTTTTATTCCAATCGGTATACCTTCTAATTTTTTAAATTCATGCATTTTAGCTTTATTATCTACATTCTTTGCTGCAGAAATAGCAGATTCAAAATTATTAGTAATAAACGCATTTAAATTTTTATGTTTCTCTATCTGTTTTATATGATCATTAACAAGATCAACAGCGGAAAACTCTTTTTCTCTTAAAGCTTTAAGAGCTTTAGATATACTTAATTTTATAAGTTCTGACATTATTCTACCACCTTAGGAACAACAAAATATTTAAAATTACCCAAATTTTGATTGCTTTTATTTGGAGCATTTACAGCAAAAGCTTCACGTAGGTCTTTCTCTACACATTCATCAGGCCTTAAGGTTAAATTAGCATCTAAAACAGAGCTCAGAGGCTTAACTTTTAAGGTGTTGATTTTACGCAAAGGTTGTATCATTTCAATAACCCTAATTATGCTTTCTTGAAATTTTATAGATTGCTCCTGGGTTATTCTAAACTTCATCAGTTTAGCTATACGATCTATTTCTTCTTTTTCTAATAACATGTTATGATTAATTTATATAAATAAAATATAGTTGAATATTTACTGTTGTAGTATTAAATAGGCTTAAGAATATTTAAAGGTATAGATAAAGTTTATACAAGCAATAAATCTATTTTTTTGATATACTACATATTTAAGCCATAACTCTTATCAGATTTAAATTATATATAATTTGTAGCTTAGTGACAACTAAAATAGTAGCTGTTTAAAAAATTTTGAGATTTAATAGATGTATAGATATATAGATGTAGATAATTTAACCAAGGGGCGTGAAATTTTAAAATCATCCAAAGATGAAGTAATTTTAAGCAACTCAAAACACTTAATTACTATATATGGAGCAGAAGCTACAATTATAATATTAAAAACTTTACAAATTGAGTTTTCTTATATTGTAAAACAAATTGTTCTTAATTTATTTTCAGATCTTGCGGCTTACATAAGCTTACTAAGTCTTAAAGAGCATAACATAGCATATATCATAGATGATGAATTGGATAAAAGTTTGAATAATAATTTAAATAAGCCGTCACAAAACTAATGAGAAAAATTGCACTAGATACAGAAACAACTGGATTAGATCCATTTAGTGGTGACCGGCTAATTGAAATCGGAGCAGTAGAGTTAGACTCAAATCACCAAATAGTAAGTAGATATCATACATATCTAAATCCTATGTATAGGGTATCCCCAGGAGCTTATAAGGTTCACGGTATTTCTAATGAAATGTTAAAAGATAAACCACTATTTAGTGATGTAGCTAAAGATTTTATAGAATATATCCAAGGTGCTAAATTAATAATTCATAACGCTCAATTTGACTTGAGATTCTTGAATTATGAACTATCTCTTACCAACATGCCATCCTTAGATCAAACCAATATAGTCGACACCTTACCCCTTGCTAGATCTATGTTTCCCGGTACAAAAGTTAATTTAGATGCGCTTTGCAAACGTTTTAAGATTGATACTTCATCTCGAAATCTACATTCCGCTGCCTTGGATGCAGAATTACTAGCTTATGTTTATATTGAGCTTGTTGGTGGTAAGCAAATTAGCTTTAGTTTTAACAGCAGCTCTAATTTTTCTTTTGTTGAAAATAATAATAAAGATCAACATAATTATGTTAATAGCAAAATAATCTTACCCTCACAAGGTGAACTATTAGCTCATAATACATTTATGCAAAATATCAAAACCAAGTAGTAACTAAAAAACATTTTTTTTAGTTCTTATGTAGTTGTTGTAAAATAGATAATAACAATATAGTGCAAAATTACCCTTACCTCAAAAATATTCCAATATTTTCTTTTTCGCTTATTTTTCTATGTATATCGATATTTTATAATATTCATAATACCCGCAGCATTATTGTTGAAAACAACATAAATACTGCTAATAATATTATGCAACTATATTCTCATTTGATATGGAACAAATATGAAGATTTAGTTAGTTCAACCGAGCATTTTCAAGATATTAGCCCTTTGCACAAACAAGAGTATGAACAATTTTTGAAAGAATCTGTAGAATTTTTTTTACAATTTAATATAAAAAAAGTTTCTTTTTATAACTACAACGGCAGTCAGTTAATTACAACAAAAAATACAACTAATAATAAGACTAGCATCAATGGGAATTTAGTAAGTAGCTTAATTAGTTTTTATAACAAACTTTTAATATTTTTTGGTTTTTCTACTCTGAGCGATAATGATAGAGCTCTTTCTTATGCAGTGCTGGGCAAAACCACAATGTTTTTTGATAGTAAAGAAATGCTATCTACTGTTTACCTACCCTTGATTGACTACACATATTCAGACTATCCTATAGATCTAATAATAGAGTTGATTAACGAGGAAAAGAGATTAATTGATACTTATGCCTTTTCCTGTGAAATTATTTTACTTTATTTATTAGTTGTTTTTATATTAAGAATTTGGTTTAAAAAGAATTTTTTTAATTTGCAAAGATATTATTTGACAGTAGATAACAAAAAAACTAACTCGTATAACAATTACGCTTTTTTTCTACGCATATCTTCTGAATGGAGAAATTATTTAAATAAAATTATCAATGGGTTGCAACTACTAAAATTACATAAATCTCTTAATAAACCGCAAGAAAATAAAGATTTAAAAAGTGATATTGATAGATTAATCTCTGTAAAAAATAACGCCGGATATACCGTAGATAGTTTAATAAACTTACTAAATTTAGCTTCAAATAAATTAGAATTATCTTATAGTCTAGTTGAAATTAATGGTTTGGTTAAAAACCTTATAACTGCTCAAAAATCTATTATAGATACAATTCCATTATCTCTTAAGCTTGAATTGCTTGATTGTAAAATATTTATAAAAAATGATATTGAAAAATTAGTTAATATTTTAAAGATAATAATTAATTCTATAACCCATGAACTCAAAGCACATGATGATTTTACTATTACTGCTAATGTAAACAAAAAAAATATGCTTTATGCCTTGAGCTTTTTATATAAGGATGAATTATTTAAAGAACATGACATAGCAAAATCATTACTAGCTTTCAACAACACTCATTCTTTTGACTCTACAATTAGCTTAGATAAGATTTGGATGCCTATTAGTAACGAAATTTTAAAATTAATGTCTATGCATTTTATTATCTCATATCAAAAACCTACAGTTGAAATAAAAATAATTATACCAATATTATTGATAGAATAAGATTTTCATAAAATTTAAAATTCTTTTTATTGAACAATAAAAACTAAAAAATTGTAGATATTTCCTACTAAAGATTGAAGTAAAGAAAAATTTATGTCATCATCTTATTATTAAGTAATAAAATTGATATACGCATAATTAGCCAATGAAACTTAGCTGCATGAAAAATTTTATAAAAATACTAAAATTGTGTAACTTGAATTTTCTTATATTGTTTTTAGTTGCTGGCTGCTCTCTTGAAATCTCAAATTTAAAACGTTCGGGGAATAATAAAATTGTAGATAGTCGCAAATCTTCTGCATCAAAACGTCAACCTTATCAAAATTCACAATATATTAGAAAAGCTAAAACAAATATCATAAACCAAAATTTTGATGATGAAGAGGAGCAAGAAATCTCTATAGAATATAGAAAAATGTATGAATCAATGATTAAAGAAGACAATATTAAAAAGAAACATCGTAATTCTTTAGGTAACGCAAAGACAATAAATCAAAAATCTCTTCCTCAGGATCCAGAAAATCAAAAAACTACTAGCAATAAAGATCTAACCAATTATATTAACACCGACAATACTTCTATTAAAGTAAAAAAGAATAATACTAATAATTCTATTAAAGTAGACAAAAATCCTAAAATTAATGATAATAGTGCCAGAAAATCTGAAGCCGATTTACAAAAACAATTGCTAGAAATTAAAAAATTATTGGATCAAACTCAACAAGAACTAGCTAAAAGTAAGTGTAGATCAGCTCCAGTAAATCAAAATTCAAAATATAAAGCTGATAACAATCAAGTAGAACACGGTGCTTCATGCTCTCTACCCCCTGAAGAATGAAAATTTATTGTAAAAATTCAAAATAACTACTCCTAATTTCTTAAATATTTTGCTATAATCTTTTACAGCTAGAGCTTTATTAATGTTATTGTATAAAATGTTTCATACAGAGTTTTTGTACACCTTAATATAGCTAATTAATCAAAGCATAACTTTATTGAAAAATGTCTAATAAAGATATGTATAAACAAAGATTAATGTGGTATAAAAGTAAAAAACGTAAAAATTAAAAGAAATGACAAAAAATATTGGAAAAATAGTGCAGGTAATTTCTGCAGTAGTTGAAGTCGAATTTGAACACAATAAATTACCACTTCTACGCAACGCTTTAGAATGTGAAAATAATGGAAAAAAACTAATACTAGAAGTAGTGCATCATGTTGGTGATAATGTTGTTAAATGTATAGCCATGGATTCAACAGAAGGTTTATCTAGAGGTATTAAAGTTATAGATACTGGTAGAATGATAACTGTACCGGTTGGTCTAAAAACATTAGGAAGGGTTATGAATGTAACAGGCCAACCTATTGACGGCCTTGGTGAAATAGAAACCTCGGAGTATCTACCTATTCACCGAGAACCACCTTTGTTTAAAGAGCAATCCACAGAGCAAAAAATTTTACCAACAGGAATTAAAGTAATTGATTTACTTGCTCCTTATGCTAAGGGTGGTAAAATTGGACTTTTCGGTGGTGCTGGTGTTGGAAAAACTGTATTAATTATGGAACTTATAAACAACATTGCTAAAGGCCACCAAGGTCTTGCAGTATTTGCAGGTGTAGGTGAAAGAACCCGCGAAGGAAATGATCTTTATCAAGAAATGAAACAGGCGGGTGTAATAAATTCACAAAATCCACAAGACTCTAAAGTAACATTAGTCTATGGTCAAATGAATGAACCACCTGGAGCTCGTGCAAGGGTAGCCTTAACGGCACTTACAATTGCAGAATCTTTTAGAGATCTTGAATCTGGTAACGACGTCTTGTTTTTTATAGATAATATTTTTCGTTTTACGCAAGCTGGAGCAGAAATTTCTACCTCCCTTGGAAGAATACCTTCAGCTGTAGGATATCAACCTACTCTTGCAACTGATATAGGTGAATTACAAGAACGTATTACTTCTACTAAGACTGGCTCTATAACTTCAGTACAGGCTATTTATGTACCAGCTGATGATCTTACTGACCCGGCTCCTGCTGCATCTTTTACCCATCTTGATGCTACAACGGTACTCAGTAGACAAATAGCTGAACTTGGAATATATCCAGCAGTTGATCCTTTAGATAGTACATCTCAAATGCTTGCTGAAAATATCGTAGGCAAAGAACATTATGATGTTGCAAGAGATGTTCAGAAAGTTTTACAAAACTATAAATCATTGCAAGATATAATCGCTATACTTGGTATTGATGAGCTTTCAGAACAAGATAAATTAGTCGTTGCAAGAGCTAGAAAAATTCAAAGATTTTTATCTCAACCGTTCCATGTAGCTGAAGTATTTACCGGTATGGAAGGTAAATTTGTATCAATAGAAGACACTATTCTTGGATTTAAGGGAATAGTAGAAGGCAAATATGATGATATTCCAGAATCTGCATTTTTCATGGTAGGAACTATTGAAGAAGCTTTGAATAAAGCAAAAAAAATGCAAGAATAATATGGAACCTAAATATTTTAATCTATTACTTGTAGGATTAGACAAATTTAAAAAATTTGATTCGATAAGTAGTTTTTCTGTTAAAACTACCAAAGGAGAAATTACTATTTTACCGGGGCATTCAGATTTTATTACTAACTTACAAGAAGAACAAGACATCAAAATTATTTCTAATAATATTGAATATAACTACCATATTACAGACGCTATGCTTTTTATCCATAACGGAGAAGTTAGAATATCTGTAAATAAATTTGAATAACCATAGATTCTGTTGCAGAAATTAATCTTTACGAAGTATTTATTATTACATTTTAATTGCTTTTACTCCTGCATTTATATGAATTTTACACCTGCAGGGTATAAGTTGTTTAGCTTTTTATAGAGAGCAAATTAGATTTTTTATCCAAAGTTCTATTACTGCTATTTGGCACGTTGTCATAATAAAAAAATAGATTCACTCCAATTTTTTTATTTGCCTCTGATAATATATTTTTAGCCTATATAAAAATATTTTTTCGAATTTGATTACTATATAAACTTTTATTTTTTAATCTATCTATTATTTGTTGTTTATAATTGTTGTTTATAATTTAATGCCCCTCCATCTCTTTTCCCGGAAAATTTTTTCTTGCTAGTTAAATTTCCTACACATAAATGCCATTAATTTTATTTGATACTTTATTAGAGCTCTTTCTAAACTCACTATTCTAACTCCAGATTATAAACTGATACAATGAAATATAATCTAATCCTAAATCTTTTCCGTTTATTTCTCTAGAGCTGCACTCAATAATGCCATACTACCCTATAATTTTTTAAATAAAGGAAAGAAGCTCTTGCAGAGTATGGTTTGAAGTACTATAGTTATATATTTTTTGACCATGTACAATATACTACTTCAGGAATTAATTATAACTTTTGCTTGGAAAAAACCAAGACTAGAATGTTTTGTGCAAATAATCATCCGAATTATTGAAAACAAAGCGCAGTTACGACTAAAGCTTTAGTGCTTCGGGTTAAAAATAATAGTAAATACTCCTCCAAAGTTCAAAGAACTTAACGTTTTTTTAAAGATCAAAAATTCAATTATGATCAAATGACAAAATTTATTTTAAAAATCTTTGTCTGTGATGGTTATGTCATAGCGTTAGACTGAACTTGTTAGAAATTTGGCAAAACAGACATTAATATTTTATTTTTGGCAATAGTATATTTGGCAAGGTTTCGATACCAATTTACTGGCATAGTCTTGATCATGGCGGGGGTTGTAGTCAACTAAGGTTTCTAGTCAACTAATAATAGAAGAAATATTTAGCATGGGTCAGCTAGTAAATATTTGATTTTATTTGCGACAAAATTATTGTTGAATCAGTTACTATAGTAAAACGCATCTGGAGTATATATCCACTCCAGATTAAGAGCATCACTAGCAACATCTATTATATTATTACGCTCTTCTTACTTTTAGTAGTATTAAACGTAGGATGATAGATTTAAAAAAATTATCTATCACTTAGGGTTGAATATTTACTTTCTGTCTCTGCTACGTGCTTTACCAAAAAAATTGCTTTTCTTGGGTGAAGAAAATACTCTATTGCTACTTTTTCCACCACTAAAACTTTTGCCTTGAGGTTTATTTTTGTATTTTTCTTTATATTCCTCATCAGTTAGCATTTTGATGGCATGCCATTTTCTGTTATCCGCAGGGGTAATGAAACATAAAGCATTACCTTCAGCACCAGCTCTTGCTGTTCTGCCTATTCTGTGAACATAATCTTCTGGACTTTGAGGTAAATCAAAATTAATTACATGTTCTATGTGTGGTATATCTAATCCTCTAGCAGCTACATCGGTTGCTACCATTATTCTATAACGACGGCTGCGGAAAGCTTTAATAGCTCTTTCACGCTGTCTTTGATGTAAATCACCATGTATTACATCAGCATCATGACCATCAGAACAAAGCTGTTCAGCTATTTTTTCGGTTCCCATTTTTGTTTTAACGAAAATTATTATAGAACCAGTTCTTTTATCTAGCTGTGTTTTAAGTTGAGAATATTTTTGATCTTCACTTACATACATAACTTCTTGTTTGATATTTGTAGCGGTTGAGTTTGCATTATCAACAGATACAGATACAGGTTCTTTCATGTATTCTTTAGAAAGTTTGATAATATTATGTGGTAATGTAGCTGAAAATAATAATGTTTGTCTTTCTTCAGGAACTTGTTTCATTATTGCTTCAATCTGTATAGCAAAACCTATATCAAACATACGGTCTGTTTCATCAAGTACAACAAATGAAGTATTGCGTAAAATATTGCTATTTCTTAACAAGTGATCATTAATACGCCCTGGTGTTCCAACAATTAAGCGAGGTCTTGCTTTAAGAGCTTGTAGCTGTTTATACATAGATTCACCGCCAATTAATAAGACCGAGTTTAAGCTAGTTTCGCTACCTATAAAATTTCTTAACATTTGCAAAACTTGTGTAGCAAGTTCTCTTGTTGGAGTTACGACTAAAGCGGTATCTTTAGGGTTGTTTAATAATTTTACAATCAATGGTATACCAAAAGCCCCTGTTTTACCAGTACCAGTTTGTGCAGCACCAATTATATCCAACCCTTTTAATGCTAATGGTATAGCCTCTTTTTGTATTGGTGTAGGCTTATTGAAACCTAATTTGTTTAAATTATTTAAAATAGAGGTGGGTAGATCTAACGATAAAAAATTTTCCATGAATATGCCTTTTTTTAAGGAAGAAACATGCAAGATTTTTAATCTTTTAACCCTGCCCTTCCAGTTAATTATTTGATTATTTAGTTGTTTTTATAAAATATATTTGGTAGTAAACTACTTACATTGGTATTAATCTTTAATTTAAAATATGTAGAAATTATAAGTTATGTGTTTATTTTTATACACTGCTTAAAAAAACTTATATTAGTAAAAGTAGAAAAAATCTGTAAATAATAACTAACAAGAAATGCAAAAACTGAATATTTTTATGTACATGTAAACATTAGTTATTTACATAGATATATAAAATTACCAAAGCTTTTGTAACAAAGGATATAAAAGAATTAAAATGAGATGAAAACAAAAATTTTTATATGTAAATATAGAATCCAGCAATACTAAAAAAAGATTTTATATAATATTACTGGATGTAGCGCTAAATTTTTATTTAACTCGTATAAGTTAAAAATTCTTTTTAACCCTAAAAGTAACTAATAGATTTATTTAATTCTATTTTTACTCAATAGAATCACTAAAAATTAGTCTAATAGTCTAATAGCGGAAGCTGCTGTTTTACCTTTTTCGGTAACAAGTTCATAACCTACAAGTTGACCTTCATTAAGGTTGTTAATCCCTGCTTTTTCGATAGCGGTAACATGTACAAAAACATCACCACTTCCATCGTTAGGCTGAATAAAACCATAACCTTTAGTACTACTGAACCATTTAACTTTACCTTGTGCCATTTTTTTCTCCTTGAATTAATAAATATAAATAAAATTGTTGTTGGAGTTTTTCCTAATCATGGGTATAAGGAGGCATCAGGCAAAATGTATTTCGATAAGTAACTACCAAAAACACACTGTAAATAGTCTCATGTTTTTTTATACTATAGAACCAGGTAATTCTTCTTTTGTACTTTTAATAATCTAGCCAGTTATTACACTTGCTAAAAAACCATACAAGAAAAAGAATCTTTCTAAAACTCTATGTAAATATAAGTTAGTTTAATAACAAAAGCAAGCTATTTTTTAGCAATTATTAAATATAATCTCAGATTTTATAATTATTGCTATCCTTTAGACATTATTCTAGCATATTTTTAACTTCTTTGCCTCAATTACCTTGATCTTGCAACATGGCTATTTATCTACTAATATAAATTAAACCATTGTACAAACAAAAATATTTACTAAACAATTTTTACGTTATAATCTTTAAGCAGTAATTTTGTAAAATGGATGAATTTAACGGTTCTTAAAATGTCTCAAATAAATTTACGCTCCTTTCTGGTAGTATTAGCTATTGGATTGGTTCAATACTATGATTATCATTTATTTGGCTTTATGGCCCCCACAATTAGTAAAGTACTATTTCCATTTGATACACCAGAACAAGCTTTAATTAAAACTTATTTTATAATTTTTACATCTTATTTCGCTAAACCTTTAGGGTCTTTAATTTTAGGTAACATAGGCGATAAATTAGGCAGATCCATCACCTTAGATATATCTTTAATAGTCAGCTCTGTATGTGCTTTGATTATAGCTATTTTACCGGGGAATGATAAGTTAGGGATAATATCTCTTATAATAATATTGGTTGCAAGAATGTTTATTACAGGAGTTGTGGGGCCAGGATCTGATGGTGTAAGATTGTATATATTTGAACAAATAAATAGTCGATTTAGATGTTTTGGAGAAGGAGCGGCTATCGCATCTTGTCTACTTGGTTCATTTTTTGCCTCAGTTTCAGCCATGTTGTTCACTAGTGAATATTTAGGCGAAAATGGTTGGAGATTTGCTTTTGCAAGCGGTTCTTTATTAGGTATATTAGTTTTTCTAATTAAATATTTTTTTCCTATAACAGAATATAAAATTCAAAAACAAGAAAAAATCGAAAACCAAAAAGGTGATAGCATAGCAACTACATTATTAAAAAATTGGTTACTTATTTTAATGATGAGTTTAGTAGCTGGAGCTGTAGGAAGTAGTTATCAATTTTTGACTGTATTTTTTTTACAATTTAATACCAATATATTAAAAATAACTACTGTTTTGAGCTCTTATTTATTACCTGCAGCTATTGGATTATTTTTAATTGGTAGCGTTTTGGCGGGAATAATAGCAGATTATATAGGTAAAATCAGGACTATAATATTTGCATTTTTAGTAATTATGTTAATTTCTGTTTATATGATTTTTTGTATATTAGAAACAAAATTTAGTATATTAGCATTTCTAGCTTTAGCCTCTATATTACCATTTTTAATAGTGCCTTCACACGTTATAATAAAAAAAGCAGTCTTACAACCAGTGAGATTTAGAATATACAGCTTTTCTCATGCATTAGGTTCAATAGCTATATCTGGATCTACATCTTTTGTATCTACTAAGCTATATAGCTTATCAGCAATATCTTGGTTACCGATGTGTTATTTTATGATAGTTATAGCCCTTATGTTTGTAGTTACTCTATTTTTATCCAAACAAGCAAAAGACTAATTTCATATATGGCAATAATTAAGCAAGATAAATGCATAATTACCGGTATTAATAAAGAAGGTTGCGGAACTAGCTTTGTAGAAAATAATATTATAGAAATACCTTACACAATTCCGCAAGATGAAATATTATTTGATCAGCATAAATATAGGTCTCAATCTAATTATGTAATTTCTTCTATTATTACAAGCTCTGCAGATAGAGTTATTCCCGAATGTGAATATTTTACAAGATGCGGAGGTTGCTCATTACAACATTTAAGTAAAAATATTTACACAAAATTCAAGCAAGATTTGGTTGATAATATATCAAAAGAATTAAATCTAACAAGTCAAATAAATGAGGTTGTTTACGTTGGCAAAGCTTTGAGAAGAAGAGTAATTTTTAAAGCTATTAACAAAATTGATAATTTGTTTTTAGGATTTTATCAATTGAATTCACATAAAATAAATAACATAGATCATTGTAGTGCAGCGACTGATGAAATTTCTAATTTGATACCTGAATTGAAGTTATTTCTAAGAAATATTTTACCCCTATCAGCAAAAGCTGATATAACAGTTTTACAGACATATAATGGTTTAATTCTAAAAATTTATGGAACAAATATTACTGATACGAATAAATATATTGATATTTTAACGTCAAAACACAATGTTATTAGCATAAAACATAATGACGATATTTTATATCAATCTGAAAAACCTTATATCTTGCTTGATTCAGTTGAAGTTGAAATAGATGAAGATATATTTCTACAACCTACTATTAAATCTGATGAAATTTTATTAAATATCGTTATGAATTATGTGTCAAAAGATAGGCCCTATACAATAATTGATTTATTTTGTGGAATTGGAACTTATACTATGGCTTTAAGCAAAAACAATATCGTGGTTGGTGTAGATAATAACGCTAAAGCTTTAAATATATTGAAATCTTCTTCTCAAAAAGCAAAAAGAGGAGTAAGGGTTGAAAATAGAGATTTGTGTCTGAATCCTTTGTCGGCAAAAGAGTTAAACGAATTTGAAGTTATAATTATAAACCCACCAAGAGCTGGTGCAAAAAATCAAATTGAATGTATCACAAAATCAAGTTCTAGATTTAAAATTATTTACGTCTCGTGTAACCCCCAAAGCTTTAAAGTTGATGCTAAAATTCTTCTTAACTCAGGTTATACTCTACAATCCATAACACCAATAGATCAGTTTCACTGGACTCAACATTTGGAATTAATTGCTCTATTTGAGTAATATACTACTTAGACATAAGTGGCATATCGTATATGTAGCATATTATTTAACTAATACGCTACTTGAGATCTGTTAAATCTTATTTTTTGGCCATAATATAACCTATCATACGTTTTGAAAAGCTGGACGGATCTTTAATTTCTTCACCTTCAATTAAACAGGCTATATCAAATATACTTTGTAGAAGATTTTTATTTTCTTCAGCAAGACCTGAGTTATGCAAATTATGCATCATATTTTCTATAACTGGATGTTTAATATTTAACTCTAATGTTTTCAAAGAGCGCTTGTTAAGTTGTTTTTGATCTATCAAAAATTTTTCCATTCTAATATCTAGAGCATTATCATCAACAGTTAAACAAGCTGGACTGCTAAATAATTTTTTTGAAATAGTTACATCCTTAACCTGATCTTTTAGAGTTTCTTTGCAATAATTCAGTAATTCTAAATATTCAACTTTGTCCTGCTCTTCTTTTTTATCTTTGTCGCTTGTCAACGTATCTGAGTCTATGTCTTCAAGATCTATATTACTTCTGGTAATAGATTTAATTTCTTTTTCTTTATATGTATGATTAGTGGTTACCCAAAAATCATCAACGCTATCTGTAAAAAGCAAAACATCAATATCTTTGTTAGTAAAACCTTCAAGCTGTGGACTGTTTTTTAGCTTGTCGATATCATCCCCACTCAAATAATATATATTTTTTTGATCTGGCTTCATGCTAGCAATATATTCGTCTAAACTTATCAAGCTATCTTTCTTATGACTATAAAACATACATATTTCTAACAGCTTATCCGCGTTAGATAAATGTTCACATAATCCTTCTTTGACAGCAGAACCAAAATTATTCCAAAATACTTGATATTGTTGTTTATTTTCGACTAATTTCTTTTTCAATTCAGCTACCACCATTTTAGTTATAGCATTTTTTATTTTTTCTACTGTTGAATTATACTGTAACGTCTCTCTACTAATATTGAGTGGTAGATCTTCAGAATCAACAACACCACGTAAAAATCTTAAGTGATGAGGAATTATGTCAATATTTTCGTCAGTAATAAAGACTCTTTTGATGTAAAGCTTAACTCTTCTTTTTCTATCTGGATGAAATAAATCAAAAGTTCTAGTGGATGGTATATATAATAAATTAGTAAATTCTACTACTCCTTCGTTTTTATTATGCAAAGTCAACCATGGTTTATCTGCTGCGTAACCAACGTTTCTATAAAATTCATTATATTGCTCTTCGTCTATCTCAGACTTATTTCTACACCATAATGCAGATGAAGAGTTAACTTGCACTTGGTTACCATTTTGTTCTATAAAATAAATAGGTGTAGCTATATGATCGGAATAGCTTTTGATAATATTTTTAATGTAAAATTGGTCTAAACAATTATCTGATTCAGATTTTATATGTAATATAATTTTAGTGCCTCTGTGTAACTTCTCTTCAGATTCACCTATTGTATATTCACCCTCTCCTTTTGAAGCCCATATATAGGTTTTATCAGAACCAGCTTTAGTACTGATAACTTCAACATAATCTGCAACCATATAAGCTGAATAAAATCCTACACCAAACTGCCCTATAAGCATGGTATCTTTTTTTGAATCTCCAGTAAGTTGAGATAGGAATTGCTGTGTTCCAGATTTAGCGATAGTCCCCAAATTCTCCTCCAGTTCCTCCATACTCATGCCTATACCATTGTCGCTAACTATCAATTTTTTGGCATCACTGTTTATTTCTACACTTATCTTCATTAGCGGATCCTTGCTTACTATATCCCCATTTGTTTGGCTGATATAACGCAATTTATCACAAGCATCAGAGGCATTTGAAATTAATTCTCTTAAGAATATATCTTTATTGGTATAAAGAGAATGTATCATTAATTTTAAAACTTTATCTATTTCTGCGCTAAATTTTTTGGTTTCGTGTGTTATGTAAGTCATAATTAATTATACTTTTTTATATTTATTTTACTAAATTCAGAACTACCATTGATATATATGTATGCAAGTAGAATTTTCAACTATTCACCGTTAATTTTTATTATTAAATCATCGCCATTCCGCCATTTACATGTATCGTGCTTCCAGTTAAATATCTAGCTTGCGGACTCGCTAAAAAAGCTACAGCATTTGCTATATCCTCAGGCGTTCCAAAAGATTTCATTGGAATATGTTCCAAAATAGCATTTTTTTGATCTTCATTTAGCTGCTGAGTCATTTCTGATAAAATAAAACCTGGTGCAACTGAATTAACTGTTATATTGCGACTTGCAACCTCTTGTGCAAAAGACTTAGTCATTGCCACAAGCCCTGCCTTTGCAGCGGTATAATTAACCTGCCCAGCATTTCCAGTGAAGCCCACTACAGAGCTCATGGTAATTATTCTTCCGTATCGTTTTTTCATCATATTTTTTACAGCACCACGCATTAAAATAAAGTTTGCGGTTAAATTAACTTGCATAACATCTTCAAAGGCTTCGTCACTCATCCTGATAGAAAGGCCGTCTTTTGTGATTCCAGCATTGCAGACTAATATATCTATATTATCAAATTTTTCTATTAAATTTTTACATTCTTCTTTGTTTTTTAGATTAGCTTGATAAACCGTATTATTATGTCCAAGCTCGACTGACAATTCATTAAGCTTTTCTAAATTAGTGCCAGTAATTACTACGTGAGCACCTAATTGATGCAATTTCTTAGCTATTGCTTTACCTATACCTCTTGATGAACCTGTAATTAATGCTGTGTTGTTTGATAAATCAATCATATCTATTTATGAATTTCTTAGTTAAATTAAAAATTTTACATTTTTAATTCTATATCAAAAATAGAAAATATTGTAGCAATTTTAAAAGGAAATATGAATTGTGTGATTTAGAAATAATTGCAGATATCAATACAATCAAACTATAATAGAATAAATCTTAAAGACCTTACCTTCAAAAACAGAGTTCCCAAAGGCAAAGTTTTAAATAGAAAAAATCAAAGTAATACAAAATTAATTGCTACTTTCAACTTCTTCAGATAGCTGTTTAATACCTAGATTAATTCTTTCTTTTTCTAGATCTATAGATAATAATTTGAACTTAACCATATCCCCTTTAACGTGTTGTTTTAAAAGCTCCACGCCTTTACCGTCTACGTCAGAAATATCTGATATATGTATCAAGCCATCTATTTCGCTAGTTAAACTTACAAATAATCCAAAGTCTGTTATGTGCTTAATTTGTGCTTCCATAATTTCACCAGGGATATGTTTTTTTGCAAATTCATTCCATGGGTTAGCGCCACATTGTTTAATGCTTAGTGAAATACGATGTTTTTCTGTATCAATATCTAAAATCTTACATTTCAGCTCTTGACCAATATTCAACATTTTTCTTGGAGAATTATGTACCTTAGTCCAACTTATTTCTGCTGATGGAACTAAGCCTTCTATACCACCATCTATTTCAACGAAAGCACCGTATTCTTTAATATCTGTAACTTTACCAGGAACTATGTTGCCTACTGAAAAAGATTTTACAAAACCATTCCAAGGTGATTCATCTATTTGTTTTACACCTAAAGAAATACGTTTTGCTTCTTCGTCAAATTTTGTAACTTTAACCATTATTTTTTCACCAAGCTTCAATATTTCAGAAGGGTGATTTATTCTTTTCCAAGAAATATCTGTTATGTGTAATAAACCATCTACACTACCTAAATCAACGAAAGCACCAAAATCGGTAATGTTTTTTACTATACCTTCTAATACATCACCTTCTTTAATAGTAGCTAATTTTTCTTTACGTGCTTCAGATGCAGAGCTTTCAATAACTAATCTTCTTGAAACAACAATATTTCCTAAATTATTATCCATACTCAGTATTTGAAAACTTTGTACGATATTCATTAAGGTTGAAGGATCTTTAACTATTCTTATGTCTAAATGACTTGCTGGTAAGAATGCAACAACACCAGATAAGTCTACTAAATAACCACCAGAAATTTTTAAGAAAATTATACCATCAACTAATTGATTTTCGTTGAAGGACTTTTCTAATATAACCCATGCTTCTTGTTTAATCGCTTTTTCACGACTTAACATAGTTCTACCATTACGGTTTTCTACTTTATCTACAAAAACCTCTACCATGTCTCCTACTTGAGGAACTGCAGCGGATTTATCTAATAAAAATTCGGATAAAGGTATTCTACCTTCATTTTTTAAACCTACGTCTACAACCACTACTTCTTTAGTTACTTCTATTACTATACCCTTTACAATGGTATTTTTTGGTAATTGCTCTTGATGTTGTTTCAAAAGATTTGCAAATTCATTTGAATCATCTGTTTCTAAAGCGAATGGTGTGAAACGTTGTTTGTTAGTTGGTTTTATGCTCATATTTTGATAAAAAATTAGTTGCGTGCAAATAACTAAAAATTAAAGGGTTATCATATATTCTAGAGAAATAATTTTAGCACTAAATCTTTGTATCCAGAATAACTCATTTAGAGTGTACATAATTTTTAATAAAATTTAAAGTACTATCAACATCAATTGTTGAATTATCTATAAAAAGAGCATCTTGAGGAATTTTTAAAGGAGCTATTTTTCTTTCCTCATCTCTTTTATCGCGTTCTTTAAGTTCTAGTAAAACATTTTCAAAAGTTTTGTCTAAATCCGTATTTTGATTTTTCAATTGATTAAAACGCCTTAAGGCTCTGGTTTCAACAGAAGCTGTTAAATAAATTTTCAAATCTGCTTCAGGAGCTATAACGCTACCTATATCCCTACCTTCCATTATCAATCTTGGATTAGTTTCAATAATTCTTCTTTGAGCGTGATATAAATTAGATCTTACTTGGCCTAAAGCAGCTACTTTAGAAGCCATAACGCTAATTTCAGAACGATGCAAATTTTTATCTTTATAATCTAATAGTCTTTCTACATCAGCTGACAATTCTATAATCTCTTGATTTGCAGTGACGCCTAAATTTAGAACTAGTCCGGCTAACTTTCTATAAAAAATACTAGAACTATAATAATTCAAAGAATAAATTTTAGAAATTTCTTTTCCTATTACACCTTTGCCAGAAGCAGCAGGGCCGTCTAAGGCTACAAGAAAACTTAATGCATAATTATTCGCTTTTTCTTTCAACATTGTATCTTTTTATATATTTATCTCACAAACGCAATTGTATGAGCCTTATCAAAACCTGTCAAATTGTTTCTGTGGATAAATCTTAGCACCCAATATATAATCATTAAGATTTTCATCGCTGCTTCTCAAATTCATCTATCTACAAGACAAAGGCCAACTCATTAAATAAAGATAATTCAAATAAAAAGCTTAATAAAACTCTTGAAAACACATTAAATAAGTATTATTATTATCATAATAAAATAGTTAGGTTGTAACTAACTAACTAACTAACTATGAAAAAATATATTTTAAGCGCGGCAATAACGCTTGCCTTATCCAGCTCTTCTTTAGCTGGCAAAGAAAACTCATATGAGGTAGACTTTTATATTGGAAAAACATTTGTCTACAGCCAAAAAAATTT
>CANGIW010000019.1 GCA_947454145.1 Rickettsiales bacterium | reverse complement strand
GAGCTCTTGGGGGAGATCAGCCTGTTATCCCCGGCGTACCTTTTATCCTTTGAGCGATGGCCCTTCCACTCGGGACCACCGGATCACTATGACCGACTTTCGTCTCTGCTTGTCTTGTCAGACTTGCAGTCAGGCTAGCTTATGCCATTACACTCTAAAAGTTGATTTCCGACCAACTTGAGCTAACCATTGCGCGCCTCCGTTACTCTTTGGGAGGCGACCGCCCCAGTCAAACTACCCACCATGCACTGTCTTGGACCTTGATTCAAAGATCTCAGTTAGATATCAGGTATTGAAAAGGTGGTATCTCAAGGACGACTCCATGACAGCTGACGCCATCACTTCTTAGTCTCCCACCTATCCTGCATATTCAACAACTAACATCAGTACAAAGCTATAGTAAAGGTTCACGGGGTCTTTCCGTCTAACCGCGGGAACTCCGTATCTTCACGGAGAATCCAATTTCGCTGAGTCGATGCTGGAGACAGCGGGGAAGTCGTTACGCCATTCGTGCAGGTCGGAACTTACCCGACAAGGAATTTCGCTACCTTAGGACCGTCATAGTTACGGCCGCCGTTTACTAGGACTTCAATTCAGAGCTTGCACCCCTCCTTTTAATCTTCTAGCACCGGGCAGGCGTCAGGCCCTATACTTCGTCTATTGACTTTGCAGAGCCCTGTGTTTTTGTTAAACAGTCGCTACCCCCTATTCTGTGCCACCTGCGTATGGTTGCCCATACGCAGGTCATCTTTCTTCCGAAGTTACAGATGCAAATTGCCGAGTTCCTTCAGCATCGTTCTCTCAAGCGCCTTAGTATATTCTACTATTCTACCTGTGTCGGTTTGTGGTACGGTCTATACGAGGGAGTTATTTCCTGGAAGCTTTTCACTGCACGCACAATCCAATAAGCACGTACAATTTAGTAACTCCGTCACTTCCCTCAGGTTCAGGAATATTAACCTGATTCCCATCGACTACGCCTTTCAGCCTCGCCTTAGGGGCCGACTAACCCTACGCAGATTACCTTTACGTAGGAAACCTTAGAATTTCGGCGAGAATGTTTCTCACATTCTTTTCGCTACTCATGTCAGCATTCTCACTTCTGATACCTCCAGCAAACCTCACAGTTTGCCTTCGCAGGCTTACAGAACGCTCCGCTACCACTCACGCCATTGCGTGAATCCACATCTTCGGTACATAGCTTTAGCCCCGTTACATTGTCGGCGCAAGAAAACTTATTTAGACTAGTGAGCTATTACGCTTTCTTTAAAGGATGGCTGCTTCTAAGCCAACCTCCTAGTTGTTTTGGTTTTCTCACCTCCTTACACACTTAGCTATGATTTAGGGACCTTAGATGGTGGTCTGGGCTTTTTCCCTCTTGACTATGGACCTTAGCACCCATAGTCTGTCTGCTATGCTATAAACTATTGACATTCGGAGTTTGGTTAAGTTTGGTAAGTTTGTGAACCCCCTAGATTATCCAGTGCTCTACCTTCAATAGCAATATCACATAACGCTCTACCTAAATAGATTTCGCGGAGAACCAGCTATATCCGAGTTTGATTGGCCTTTCACCCCTAGCCACAACTCATCCCATAATTTTTCAACATTAACGGGTTCGGTCCTCCAACGGGTTTTACCCCGTCTTCAACCTGGTCATGGCTAGATCACTCGGTTTCGGGTCTAATTCGTCCAACTATGTCGCCCTTTTAAGACTCGCTTTCGCTACGCCTACACCTAACGGCTTAAGCTCGCTGGACAAATTAAGTCGCTGACCCATTATACAAAAGGTACGCCGTCACTAAATTGAGTGTAAACACTCAAAAAGCTCCGACTGATTGTAAGCAATTGGTTTCAGGATCTATTTCACTCCCCTTTCGGGGTTCTTTTCACCTTTCCCTCACGGTACTAGTTCACTATCGGTCGTTAGAGAGTACTTAGGCTTGGAGGGTGGTCCCCCCATGTTCAAACGGGATTTCACGTGTCCCGCCTTACTCGAGGATTTTGAGGTATTTACCTTTACAAGGCTATCACTTTCTATGGCTAGTCTTTCCATACTATTCTAGTTATCCCCTCAAAACCACTGGCCTGGTCCGCGTTCGCTCGTCACTACTAGCGGAGTCTCATGTTGATGTCCTTTCCTCCAGCTACTGAGATATTTCAGTTCGCTGGGTTTGCTTCACTTAACTATGTATTCATTAAGTGATACCTATTAAAATAGGTGGGTTCCCCCATTCAGAAATCTCCGGATCAAAGTCTTTTTCGCAACTACCCGGAGCTTATCGCAGCTTAACACGTCTTTCATCGCCTTCTAACGCCAAGGCATCCACCAATTGCCCTTAATTAATTTTAATCAAACCGTACACAGAATTAATTTTAAAATCTTAAAGCTTGATGTTATTGATTACTTTTACTTTACTTTTTAAACAGCTTTGAGCTTGTTTTGCTGAGCTCATAGATCTTATTATACACTCAAGGCGAATCATGTCAAGCGCTAAATACAAAGATTTAAAAAAATTTTATTTTATGTATGTAAAGTTATTGGGTAAAGCTTTTAGCTCTATTATTCATTGTATGAATAAGTCTGAATTTGATAATTAATTTATCAAAACTACTTAGCTTTTGATATTTGATATTAAATTCTCGCAGGAAAGCTCATATGACTTTTGCCTTTATTTCTCCGTCGAACATTTTTACAAGAATTTCATCGTTGGATTTCAACTGATTTACGAATGTAATTCTATTATCCCCCTTAGAAATCAAAGCAAATCCTCTTTTTAAAATTCCAATAAAATCAGTTTTTTGCATCAATAAAATATTTAGGTCTAAATCTTTATTGAAATAATCTAATTTTTGATTTACACAATGCCGCAATTCATTAAACAACATTTCAATTTTTATGGATTTCAAATCTATTTTTCTTTGCACACTCTCTGAGGATATATATATGTAATTAAATTTTGATTGTTTTAGATCTAATAACCTTTGTATAGAAGTATTTAACCTAAACACAACTTCATCAAAAGACTGAAAGTAATTATCTAATATTCCATCTTCACTTTTTATAATATTAGAATTTATCTCTACAGCAAATTCCGCTTTTTTAAGAAACCCACTCATGCCATATATAATAGAACTATAATTATGAGAAATTTGAGCAAATAACTCTCTACTAGCTGGGACGGCAAATTCAGCTGCTGCAGTAGGAGTAGGTGCCCTAATATCACTAACAAAATCTATTAAGGTGTAATCTGTTTCATGGCCAATAGCTGATATCACTGGTATTTTACTAGCAAAAACTGCGCGCACGATTTCTTCATCATTAAATCCCCATAAATCCTCAATAGACCCCCCGCCCCTTGCCACAATTAATAAATCTGGTCTATTTTCTTGCTCCATATTATTAAATCCCTTTAACGCTGCAAGGATTTCTTTAACACAATTTTGCCCCTGTACAGAGACGGGCCATAAAATAACAGAGGTTGGGAAACGCCCCTCTATACGATGCAATATATCTTTTATTACGGCTCCAGTTTCTGAAGTAATAACACCTATAATCTTGGGTAGATAAGGAATGGGTTTTTTGTGAACCAAATCAAACAACCCTTCTTGTGTTAATTTCTCTTTGCGTTCTTTTAAGATAGCCATCAGTGCACCTTCACCCGAAGGCAATATATCTTCAACAGTCATTTGATATCTAGACATACCTGAATATGTAGTTATTTTACCTATAACTACTACAGCCATGCCGTCTTCTAATTTAAAACCCAAACGACTCATCACGGGGCGCCAACATGTACAAGCTAAAACTGCATTGTCATCTTTTACATTAAAATACCCATGACCAGTTGAAGCAAGTTTAAAGCCAGAAACCTCTCCCTCAATTTTTACTTTAAAAAATTTTTCTTCTATAGTGTTTTTAAGTAATTGTGATATCTCGGTAACACTATACTGTTTTATCTGTTGAGATTTTGTTGTATCATCAAAATCTATTCTTAATTGCGTCAACACTTCTGTATTACTACATTTTATTTATATATCTATATCTAAAATTTTATCAGATGAAGTTATAATAAACAATAAAACAGTTATAAATTGACTATTTAATAATTTTTCAACTAGACAATCACAAAAGAATTATGCTAGATTGTTGTTAATATCTATGCAAGAAGCTTTACAAGAAGCTTTTTTGAGAATAATTTTTAATTTTATCTAAGGAGTACAAATGAAGAGCATAAAAATTACTTTTGTTGATGAAGATGGAGCAGAAAGATTAATAAAAGCACCAATAGGACTTTCTATACTAGAAGTAGCTCATCAATATGATATTGATTTAGAAGGTGCTTGCGAAGGATCTCTTGCTTGCTCTACTTGTCACGTAGTAATAGATAAAGATTATTACGATTTATTACCCGAACCCTCCACCGAAGAAGAAGATATGTTAGATTTAGCTTTTAATCCAACTAATACATCAAGGCTAGGATGTCAAATCATTATGTCAGAAGAATTAGATGGTATGAAAATTACAGTTCCAAGCACTACTCGTAATATAAATTTATAAGCATTTTTTATGGATTCAATAACAAAATCATCCGGCTCTATAGACAAGCTTGATCAAAAATCAATTCGATGGAGGGATGAAATTATATCATTATTTTCACTCTTAATTTTTGTATTTTCTTTAAGAACTTTTGTTATTGAACCTTATAATGTTCCAACTGAATCATTAAAACCAACAATTCTAAAGGGTGATTATATTATCGCTACCAAATATTCTTATGGTTATAGCAAATATTCCTTACCATTTTTTTTACCTTTATTTGAAGGTAGATTATTTTTTTCTCAACCACAAAGAGGCGATATAGTAGTATTTTGGCCACCAAAAAACGTTAGACAAGAACGTTGGGTTAAAAGACTGATAGGTCTTCCTGGTGAAAAAATAGAAATAATTGACGGAGTTATAAATATTAATGATGTCCCTATAAGTAAAATCTCTACTAATAGATTTATAGATGAAGAGGGTAACAGATATAATAGCTTTATAGAAAGCTTACCAAATAATTGCTCTTATAAAATAATTGAATCTCAAAACATATATAACGGTAAAAGACTTTATAATACTGGACCCTATTACATACCTTCAGGGCATTATTTCTTTATGGGGGATAATAGAGACGAATCATTAGATAGCAGAATAGATTTAGGATTTGTAGCAGAAGAAAATCTTATTGCCAAAGGACAAATCATACATTTTTCAGCCGCTAAACTTTTATTGCAATTGCAAGGAGGATTTGTTCATCAGTTTAAGCAAGTAGGTTTGTGGTGGAATTCTATAAGATGGGAAAGAATGTTTTCTAGTCTTTACAAAACTCCAACGCAAAAAGATAAAGAACTTGATTTAAATCAAAAATAACTATCAAAAATTCACCCTATGAACCTATGATTCTATGATTCTATGAATTTTAATAGTTACTTCAATGGAAATGAGTTTATATATCCAATTATTGGTTTAACTTCTACACCTAATTTATAATTACTATAGCCACTCAAGCAACAAGAGTACACTAGATTGTTGCTATAAGTTTTCTTGCTCAAAATTTAGACAACACATCTTTTAAGATGATCTCATCATTTTCATCAAAATATAATATTTCTTTCGCTAAATCTTTATTTGCGCCAACAATAGCTAATATTTTGATGGTTTCAGTATGTTTTGCCCAAAATTCTTCAAATTTAAAGTGTAGATTATATGAACTTATAGCAAAAATTGTATCATTACCCAAAACACCCGGCTCATCTTTTATTAGATAACCATATTCTTGTAAAAGCTTTTGTACTTTTTTTATGCTTTTAACTTTATTTTTAGATTTATTAGATTTTAGGATTTATAGACGGGTATTTATCTAATAAATATTGGCATAACGTAATATTAGCTATAATTTGACTTGCAGTAAAAGGTCTTAATCCATCACCAACAGTTTCAATTCCTATTGAAACATTATTCATATCAAGTAATACTTGATTAGTTGGATTTAATTTTGAATTAGCAGCTAATCCACCTTTACCCGCATGATACGCTCGAAGATCTGGATCAACAAATTGTTAAATAGTACCGTCTACATCAATTACATAATGCGCTGAAGTATTGTTTTTAAAAAAAGCATTGATAACTTTTTGAAAATTTTCTGTTGCTGTGTGATGTTGAATTATATATAAAGGCTTTAAACCTTCGGGCCTATGGTTAAAATTATTACAAGCATTGTTTTGCACATTTACTACCTCACCTTGTTCATTTTGTGCTAAAGGATATGCAGTTAAGTTTCTTTGATATTTTTTATTAATCCTTTGTTCAAATTCATAATATTGCTTTTCAACATTGTTTATCTCAAGGGTATTAGCTAAAACTAAAAATCTGTTAGACAAAACTAAGACTATAATAGCAATGCTGAAAAATTTACTCATGAATATGCTCTTGTTATAATTATAGAATTTCATTATTTTTGATTTAAAAATATTTAATACAATTAAAGCAATGAAATAATAAAAAGTCTATTAATTTATTGAGATTTGTTAATTTTTATATCTTGCTATGCGCAATTAATATAACAAAAATTATTCTATTAAAGCTTTGTGTAGTAGCTTTATACAGCTTTCTATCTTATTTATTGGATATACAAAACTTATTTTTGTGCTAGATAAAGACAATTCAAGCATATCATCTCCAATTATGTCTGTTATTTTATATAATATATTCACATCATTATTAATTCCTATACCCACTACAGAAATTAAAGCAACATCTCTGTTATATTCATAATCTAACTGCAGACTACTAAAAATATTTTTGATTATAGGCAAATCTATTAATGAAACTATCAATGTACAATTTTCTAAGCCCAATGAAATATTATTTATGGCTATATTTTTATTTGCAAATTCAGTAATTATGTTTTTGATTTTAGCTACCGCCTTAGTTTTTATCAGTATAATTTTATCATTATACGCTATTCCTGTTATCTGAACTTTTTCCATATTATTTGTTTTACTATAAATTAATGTTCCGTGAGAATTTTCGAATGTAGACAAAACCCTTGTTGATACCTTATATTTCATGGCTATTTCTACAGCGCGCCAATGTAAAACCTTTGCACCTAATATACTAAATTCTAACATTTCCTCGTAAGACATAGTTTCTAATTTTTGCGCATCAGGAACAAAACGGGGATCAGCACTATAAACACCGGCTACATCTGTATAAATATCACAATGACAAGCTTTGGTGCTTGCAGCTATTGCAACAGCTGTAATATCAGAGCCACCACGCCCTAGTGTAGTTATTTGACCAGAGGGACTAATACCTTGAAAACCCGTAATTACCGGTATTATATCTTTTTCTAAACTTTCTATCAATAAAGCTGGGTTTATATCTTGTATAAGCGATTTACTAAAATTACTATTAGTATTTATAGGTATTTGCCATCCTTGAAAAGATCGAGATTTTATTCCTAAAGTTTGTAAAGCCAATGACATTAAAGCAGCAGAAATATTCTCCCCATTACTTATAACTGCATCATATTCTACCAAATTATCTGCCCAATGCAGCTTAGACATTTCTGAACAATAGGATATTAATTGGTTTGTAACGCCGGCCATAGCAGAAACAACAACAATAGGCTTATAGCCTTCTACTAAGCTTTGTACTACTTTAGAGGCAGCATTCATAATTTTGCTAGTACTGCCAACCGAAGTGCCACCAAATTTTTGTACTAAAATCTGCATTTATTTACAATATTTCTAATAATTAACTATATTTTACTAATAATTCTACGCAATAACGGCTATAAGGCAAACTTAAATTGTTAAATAAATTCAAAAATCTTTTTAGCAATAGGTGCTGCTGATGTAGACCCCCCACCCCCGTGCTCTACTAAAATAGTTACAGCATATTTGTGAATTGAGTTTTGATTGAATCCAACAAAAAGTGCATGATTACGATGTATTCTTTTTACATTTTGGCTATTCAGATCTTTATCTCGCCCCCTTTTACCTACAACTTGAGAAGTTCCAGTCTTACCAGAAAAACGAGATTCATAATAATTACTTCTATTTGCATAAGCAGTTCCTCTAGGATGATTTATCACATCATTTAACGCTGCTTTTATAATTTTTAAAAATTCTGGTTTAATATCTATCCGATTAGATATAGGCTCAGAGTTAGCATTAAACTTGGGTTTATACAAAATCCCATTATTTGCAATTGTATTTATCATTGTATTTAGCTGCATAGGCGTTGCAGACAAGAAGCCCTGGCCTATAGATAAATTATAACTATCCCCTGAATTCCAAGAATTTTTAAATTTTTGCTTCTTAAAACTATCGCTTGGCAACAACCCTTTAGATTCAAAAGGTAAATCAATTTCTGTTTTTGAACCTATTCCAAAAATTTTAGCAGTTTTAATGATAGCTTGATGACCCATTAATTTTACCAAATTAAACATATAACTATTACAGGAATGCACAAGAGCTTGATGCATATTTATTTTACCGTGTCCTTTATGCCAACAACGAAAATATTGCTTGCCTAAAAAAAGACCACCAGTGCATTCAAAAACTTTATCTGGAGAAATACCCCATTCCAAAGCTGCTAAAGTTGTAATAATTTTAAAAGGAGATCCCGGTGGATAGCTACTTTGTATAGCTCGATTTATTATAGGTTTTTCTTGATCATTTAAAATATTATTCCAAATTTGACTATCAATGCTTTTGAAAATATTACTATCAATAGAAGGAGATGAAACTAAGGCTACGATATTACCGTTTGTATAATCGCTAACTATTGCTACACCAGATATATCTTTATATAAATTAAATATAAATTCTTGTAATTCAGCATTTATAGTTAAGGTTAAATCTTCACCAGTTGCACTAGGTTTATAAGAAATTTGTCTCAATTTTTTAGAAAAAGCATTAACTTCTATTTCTTTCCAACCGAAATTTCCTTGTAAAGTTTTTTCATAAAATTTTTCTATACCGCTTTTTCCAATTACAAAATTGTTATCATGAGTTATAAGTTTTTCTTTTTTTTCTTTTTGACTTATTTTGCCTACAAAACCTATTAAATGAAAAAAAATTGCTCCAAATGGATAATATCTTACATGTAAATTTTGTATCTTTAACTCTGGCAATAAATAAAGATTTTCTTCTATTTTAACGACTTGTTGCCAATTTAATTCTTCTAATATTATTATTTGAGATTTATTAGGAATTTTTGCTATTTTTTTAAGCATTGTTTCTATTATTTCATTGGGTAATGATAATATTTTTGCTAAAATATCTATAGTGTTGTTGTGTTTAGCCTGAGATATTTTATGAAATACTAATCTGTATATGTTAATATTTTTTGCTAGCATTAGACCTTTAGAGTCTAAAATGTTGCCCCTTATCGGCATTATGGGTTCTATATTGATTCTATTTTTATCTGAAAGAGTACGGTAATCAGCAGCTTTAAAAATTTGCAGATATACAGCTCTAGAAATCAAGACAAGGAAACCCAAAATTTTAAAAGAAATCAAAACAAAACTACGTCGAGTTATTTTATTAACCTTATCAAAAATATTATTTGCTCTATGTTGCATTGACTTTTTTTAAAATGACATTATTATCAATATTGTTGCGCATAAGAGTAATTATCAAGCATTTACAAGAGGGATTGTTTACTTATACCTATGCGTTTTTAGAAGTTTTATACATTTTTATTAGCAGAAATTTTTAAACTACTCTTTATTATGATTAATTTTTGTTAACTATTTACTACAACTCTTTGTTTAAAGTTTATAGCTTAATCTCTTAAGCTATATTATATTATAATTTGAAGGTTACGTATAGTTCAAAAATTTGATACTAGTACTTTTTAATACCACACAAATACAACATAATATAAAAATATCTACCTGCTATGATTTATTTAAAAATAATAAAATATAGGTAAAAAAATATGAATTTTTTAAAAGAAATTCCAAATACGCTTACAATCATACGTGTAGCGATGATTCCACTGATATTGCTTACTTTTTACTTTGATGATTCAATATTTTCTCATCAATTTGGAGCGTTTTTATTTTTTATAGCTGCAATAACTGATTTTTTAGATGGCCACCTAGCTCGTAAATTTAATTTACAATCGGGTTTTGGAGAAATTATGGATAATATTGCTGATAAAATTTTAATAGTGACTACTTTAGTTATGTTGGTAAAATTTCGTAAGATTAACGAAGTGCCGGCTTTATTAATTATTAGCAGAGAATTTTTAGTTTCAGGATTAAGAGAAGTTTTAGTTGAGATTAACAAAAAAATAGAGGTATCTCTAATAGCTAAATTTAAAACCACCATACAAATGTTTGCTATTTTTTTCCTGATTCTTGGTAGCAAAGGCTCAAACATAGAATTTTTGGATCTTATAGGTCAAATATTTTTATGGATAGCTGCCTTTTTAACATTATTTTCTGGTTATGACTATGTAAAAAAGTTTTTCTTCTTATATAAGAAGAAAAATATCTTCTAAATTTAGATACATGAATTTAAAATCTGGTATAATTAAATATATACATATCATCAACATAATAAATAAACCAATCAAGCTATGTTAAATAATAAATTTAGGTTTTTAAAAATTTTTTGTTATTTATATGTACTCTTAATGTTATCTTCGTGTACTACTGCATTAGTAAATGTTGGAATTGTAGGTGGCGGGGCGGTAATAATAAATACAGCTAGAAAAGATCAAACTATTGGCTCAATATTAGACGATACTGTGATAGCTTCAAAAATTAAAAAGAATTTTATAAATAGACAATTTCAGGCTTTATACACAAAAATATATATACGTGTAATAAGAGGTAGAGTCTTTTTATGTGGCTTTGTATCCAGTGAAAATGATATTTTAGTAGCTGTTAATATAGCAAAGAACCAAGCTGGGGTTGTAGATGTTATCAATGAAATAAAAATAACTGAAAATAGTAACGAAACAGATTTCAAACAATACGCTATTGACGCTGGTATCACATCTTTAGTAAAAACAAAACTTTTATTAGCTAAATCCGTTAAATCATCGAACTATGAAGTTTTTACACATTATAATATCGTATATATATTTGGCTTAGCTCTTTCCGGGGAAGAAATGGACGAAGTAACTGATATTATATCTAAAATTAACGACGTTGAAGAAGTTGTAAGCTACATCAGTGTATCTAATGACAACTAAGCCTGTATATATATTAGGTATAGAATCTAGCTGTGATGATACTGGTGTGTCAATAGTAAATAACGATCGTACTATATTAGCTAATATAGTATTATCCTCAATTGAGGATAATAGACCTTATAAAGGGGTAGTGCCTGAAATAGCTGCAAGATCTCATCTATCTTATATACGCAAAGCTATAGAATCTGCTTTAAACGAAGCAAAATTAACGCTAGATAAAATAGATGCCATAGCTGCAACAGCAGGCCCTGGTTTAATAGGTGGTGTAATTGTTGGAACTGTTATAGCAAAAGCTTTAGCTTTAAGTTTGAATAAACCTTACATAGCTGTAAATCATCTTGAAGGTCACGCTCTTACAGTAAGACTAACGGATAATATACAATACCCTTATCTATTACTTCTAGCTTCAGGTGGACATTGCCAATTCTTAGCAGTTTTAGGTTTGGGGCAATATACAATTCTTGGACAGACATTAGATGATGCAGCGGGTGAGGCTTTTGACAAAACTGCAAAATTGCTAAATCTAGATTTCCCTGGTGGTCCAATAATAGAAAAATTAGCTAAATTAGGTACTAGTTATTATTCCCTACCTATATCAATGTGTGATAAGCCTGGCTGTGATATGTCTTTTTCTGGGTTAAAAACCGCAGTACGTAATTTAATATTACAAGAACAAAACAACTCTCAAGAACGTATTCAAAATATTTGTTTGTCATTTCAGTATACAGTATCAAAGATTTTACAGAATAGGTCAGTCAATGCCATTAAATTATTCAAAGAATTACTAAACTCTCAAAATATTAAAAGTGATAAAAATCATTTTGTATTTGCCGGAGGAGTTGCTGCCAACCAAACTTTAAGACAAACTCTTCACAAATTAGCAGAAGAATATGATATGGAATTTTGCTCTCCCCCGATAAATTTATGTACAGATAACGCGGCAATGATAGCATGGGCTGGATTTGAAAGATTTAATGCCGGGCTTTTTAATAAATTAGATTTTGCTCCAAGAGCAAGATGGCCATTATCACAACTTAAATACCATTAAATAACCTAAATTTATAGCTTTACCATTGATTTGTTATAAAAAAATTGTTAGAATATTTAGCTATTAGCACTCGTAGCTCAATTGGATAGAGCGTATGACTACGGATCATAAGGTTAGGGGTTCAATTCCTCTCGAGTGCACGTTTTGCACAAATATTTGCGCGCATCATCATTATATGTCTTTTGCAGAACTACTCGTTGTTTTTCTTGTAGCCACCATTGTTCTTTCTCCTAAAGAAATAAAACAAATCCTCTTCTATTTTCAAAAAATTCAATCAACCTTTTACAATATAAAAAAAGATTTATTAGAAAATATTGTTAGTGAAAATCAAGATTTAATAAAAGATAGAGACTTAGGGTTAGCAGAGGTGGAAAAAATTAATTTTTATCTTACTCAGATAAGTAACTCTGGTTCCATTTATCAAGGGGAGTATGATTTAGAAAAAATCAAAACCCATTATGAAGCCTTGCAAAATAAAATATCAAAAACTCATCTTGTACAAGATATAAAAAAATAAAATTATTATGCATAGATCTCAATTTATTTTTATTACTATAATATATAGTTTATTATTCTCATTTAAAATTTTTGCCATTAACCCTAATATTGTGAAGTCAATTAACTCTATAGATTTTTCACAAATTACTTATATAGCTCCTGCGTCTGGGCTCTCAGAGTCTCAGTGGAATAAAATTAATGAAATATTAAAAATACCTAAAATAATCAATGGAAAAGCCATCCATAATAATTCTATTTTTTATCATGCAGCTGATGATAAAACCAGATTCTATAATTTACTAAATGCACTAAATGGAGAGGCCAAATATTTATGGTGCATTAGAGGTGGGTATGGCTCTGCTAGACTTTTAGATGATTTAAGTTCAATAAAAAAACCCGTCAAATCCAAAATATTAATAGGATATAGTGATATTACTTTCTTACATTTATTATTTAATAAATGGGGGTGGAAAACTATACATGGGGCCATGCCTTACGATTTAATAAATATCAAGATTAATCCAAAGAATTTTAGTTTGTTGGCTAAAATTCTTTCTAATCCGAAAGGTACCTTATCCTATACGGAATTAAAAGCTATGAATAATGTTGCAAAAAATAGCACTGCTATAAAAGGCGAAATTTTAGGAGGAAATTTAACTTTATTAGAAAATAGTTTAGGAACAAGTTGGGAGATAGATGGTAAAAATAAAATTATATTCATTGAAGATATAGGATGTCCTGAATATTGCATAGACAGATCTCTTTTACATATGAAGCAAGCTGGAATTTTCTTAGAGGCTAAAGCTATAATATTTGGTCAGTTTATTTTACCCAACAGATCTGTAAATTTAAATTATGCTATACAAAGATTTGCTAATGAAATTAATATACCTGTGTTTTCTAGCCAAAATTTTGGACATGGTAATGATAACTATCCTATAATATTTGGCGCTACAAGTATAATCTCATCCAAAGCTTCAAAACCTAATTTCACTTTGGATATTAATTATGATTTTGATCATGATATGAAATAAAATAGAATGTTTGATACAAAATTTGTACAATTGTATAATTATTTACTACTAGTAGTTTGTTTATAGCAAAAGTACAATATTTCATATACTTATGAAAACCATGTTTTCTTGGATTGTTGTGATAATTTATAGGCAAAATAGAAGCGAGAGCTTTAACTTATTATTATAAAGTTAACCGTTAACTAAAGATTTAACTAGATTTTTTATAACTAAAATATGTTCTGGCTTGGTTATTTTTTTAACATTTTTTATAATTTCAAGATAAGCACGCTGTCCTCTTGCATCGTCATTTGGATTACCTTGATCTAAGCTGGAAAAGCCATCAAAAAAAAATACTGGACTGATTCTAAAAGCTTGAGCCACACATGCTAAACGTCCAGCTGTAATTCTGTTAGAACCTTTTTCATATTTTTGCACTTGTTGGTGTGTTACACCTATTTTTTCTGCTAATAATTCTCTAGACCATCCATTTTCAACTCTCATTTGGTAAACTTTTCTACCAATTGCATTTTCTACTTGATCTATAAATTGATCTTTACGTGGCATGTATCCCCCTTATATTTAATAATTTTTAATAAAGCTTTTTTAACTAATTAGTTTAACTATCTGTTGTATACAAGAAGCAATATACTACAAAATCTAAAATATAGCAAGTATAAAATTGAATAATAATTCAAAAAAAAATCTATAGTAACAAAAATATCATACTTGCATCTAAATAAACCTAGTTTATAATAAACTTAATTACTTCTTATACCACTCTAGAAAAATATTAATTTAGCAATTATATAATATTCATGAATATACAATAATTAGCAAAAATGCTAATGTAATATATGAAGAAAAAAATAAATAATTTCAATAAGCAAGTGTATTTTAAAAAACTCCTAAAAATTTTTGGTAAAGCAATAATTAATACAGTAAACCATGACGGTATAGAGCACGCTGGCTACATGTCATTTATGATGCTGTTATGTATTTTTCCTTTTATAGTATTTTTTACTGCGTTTGCTGCTTTTTTTGGCGCATCAAGCTATGGTAAAGAATTAATCCAGTTATTAATGGAAAATTTACCAAATAATATTACAGAATTAATTAAAGGTAGAATTTACGAGATAATAGATTCCCCTCCACCAAGTTTATTAACTTTAGCAGTTATAGGTATGATATGGACTTCATCTTCTTTTGTTGAATCTATCAGAACTATATTGAACAGGATTTATCATGTGAAATCTCCTCCTTCTTATATTTTGAGAAGGATCTTAAGTATTGTACAATTTTTGGTTTTAATTTTATTTCTATTTTTGGCTGCTATTTTCTTAGTATTTTTACCCATAATTTTAACTCAAATAGAAAGTCTTAGACATATAATACCTAATTTATACGAACCAACTCATTTTTATTTACGAAAAATACTATTCTTTTGTTCATTATTATTTGTTATCTCTACCATGTATTACGCTATACCTAATTTAAAGTTGAAATTTATACAGGTTGTGCCGGGGGGAATAGTTACGACTATATTATTTATTGTTTCTGCAAAACTTTTATCAAAATATGTTATATATTACACGCAACTAAGTATTATATATGGATCTCTGGGCAATATAATCATTACATTGCTATTTTTTTATATAATTAATACAATATTCATTTATGGCGCTGAATTTAATTATCTGTTACACAAAGAGGATGATTGATATAACATGATCACCATAATTTCTTCCGCTAAAACAATGGATTTTAGCAAACCTATCTTGAATTTACAACCAACTTATCCTATCTATACACAATGTGCATCTAATTTAGCTGAGATATGTAGTAAATTTTCTCTTGAAAAGCTTAGATCCATTTTTGTGGTTAATGATAAATTGGCTAAATTAAACTACGATAGATTTCAAAATTTTAGTTCTGCCAACAAAAAGCCAGCAATTTTAGCTTATTCTGGTGATGTTTTTCAGCAATTAGATAAAACTAATTTTGATTATAATGATTTATCTTTTGCGCATAAACATGTAGCAATAATTTCGGGTTTATATGGAGTAGTGAAGGCCTTGGACTTTATTGCGCCATATAGATTAGAAATATCAACTAAGTTGGCACCAGAGTGTTATGGCAATTTATACAGTTATTGGACAGAAAAAATTACACAATATTTTAATGATGCTCTATTAAACGATACTAAAAATAAATTTATAGTAAATTTGGCTTCAGAAGAATATTCTAGAGCTATAGATCGCAAAAAATTAACTTTTCCTTTGTTTTCAATATATTTTAGACAAATTCGTAAAAATAAGTTAGAAAATATAGGAATATTAACTAAAAAAGCCAGAGGAAAAATGCTAAACATGATTATCAAAAATAAAATAGATGATATTGATAATTTAAAAAGCTTTTCTGACGAAGGTTACCAATATACCCCAGAAAATTCTGACTCTCAAAACTTAGTATTTACAACTAATTTATACAATTTATGACATTTATATATTTTTTAATAATTTTAATTTTATTATTTTGTGGTGGATTATTTTCAGCCATAGAAACAGCCATTACTGCTTCTTCCCCTGGACAATTATTAAAATTGTCTAACAACACATCAAAACAAGAAAATGTTATTTTAATAATAAAAATTAAAAGCAAAATTATAAGTACAATGTTAATTTTTGCTACCATAACTACTACTATCGCTACAACTATTGCTACAAATGTATTTATAGATCTTTATGGCGTTGAATTAGGTTCAATTATAACTTCAGTAGTGATGACTATTGTTATCATTATTTTTGCTGAAGTTTTACCCAAAGCAATCGCTGTTTCTAAAGCAGAAAAAATTGTCGTAGCTTTTTCTGATATAATTTTTATCTTATTAAAAATCCTAGCACCAATTAATTTCATATTATCTAAATTAATACGTTTTAGTTGTTTTGTTTTTCATATTAAATTGCAAAACAATATCTCGCCGGATGAAGAAGTTATGAATCTTGTTGAATATCAGCATGCTGAAGGTAAAGTTTTTAAACAAGATAGAGACATGGTTGGTAGTATTTTTGATATCAAAAATCTTTTAGTCTCAGAGATTATGGTACATAGAAGCCAATTAAAGACTGTAAATGTAGATTTGCCGCTTAAAGACCTTTTACAACAATTATCGCTAGCTTCTCATACTAGAATACCTATGTGGAAGAGCAATAAAGATAATATAATAGGTATTATACATGTGAAAGATCTTTTAAAAAATTTATATAAACAAAATTTTGATGTTTCTAAAATTAATATTACAGATTTACTTACAGAACCTTGGTTTATTCCTGAAAATGTTTTAGTAAGTAAACAACTTCATGAATTTAGGCATCAAAGATATCATTGCGCTTTGGTAGTAAATGAATATGGCGATATATTAGGAATGGTTACATTAGAGGATGTACTTGAGGAAATAGTGGGTAGGATAGAAGATGAGCATGACAGCTACGATAGTCAAATAATATTAAAAGAAGAAAATCAATATATTATAGACGGACTCACACCTATTAGGGATATAAATCGTGAGCTTAACTGGAGCCTTTACGGTGATGCTAGTACTATAGGTGGACTGATTATCTCTGAATTAAAACGTATTCCCGAAGAAGATGAAGTTATAGAATTATTTGATTTAAGAATAAATATCCTTAGAAAATCTGCTCATCGAATAAAAACATTGCTAGTCACAAAATTAGTAGATCCCACTCAGAATTAACATTACGTGGAATTCTTAAGTTAGATATTCTTTCCGAAACTCTTTACTATTTTTTAAAAGAGTTTTGATATCGTTGGTTAGAGTAAATATTAAGGACTATAAACAAGATTAGAAATAATGTAAACACACTGCTAAAACTTATCCTATAGAAAAAAACTAATGCTAATAAGAAACCAAAAACATACCGAGCAGTTATATTGTTGACAGTAAAAATTAAGGATACCATCAATAAATAAAACCATATTTGAAAAAATGCAAGTAGCGTGCTTATAGAGAGAATAGAAATCCAATATACAACCAAAGTAAAATCTTCTATGACTGGTATATTAGTTAACTCGAAGTGAACATCATTATGCGAGGTAAAATTCATCAGAAATTGATTTCTTAAACACTCTAAAGCTGAAGCCGGAAGGGGGAATAAAGCAAAAGCAACATTATCATACAAAAAAGTATGTAGGTACCAAAGTAAAAGCGATATATAAAAAATTTTACTAAGTAGGCGTGCTTTATTATCTTTAATAAAATTAACTCTATTAAATACCCATTTATTTGCACTAAAAGCCAAAGGTGCAACTAAAGAGCTAAAGGTAACGCTGGTTAAAAAAATCCATTGATATGATTTGTCAGCTAAAAACTTAAAAGCTGAGATTACAGCTAGTGCATCAAAAGCAGCAAATGTTAAAGTAAATGTTAACAAAGAACAGTGATTTAAACTAAGAACTAAGATTGCCACTCCAGAAACCGCAAATATTAAAATTACTCCTATTAGGATAAATGAAAAAGATGGGTTAGTTGATTCAACAAGAGCCCAGATTAGTGCTAAAATTGCTGTTAGTATACCCCCCGCTAGCATGGCAAAAGCAACAAATGTCAAAACAGATAGTTTATATGACTTGAAAGCCAAGATTGCGGCCAGCCAGCCAAAAACAATACAGATTAACAATGCTAAAAACGCCATTTATTTATCCCCTAAAGTCTAAAATTATTCTTCATATTATAAACGCTAAATATATTATTTAATGAACCATTAATAGCTAATGAACTATTAATAGCTTCGTGTAGAATAAAAAAATTATTTTTAAACGAGATCAAATAATATATAAGAATGAAAGTAAATTCAAAATATGCTATTAATTAATAATAGCTGAAAAATTTGATCAATTCTATTAAAAAAAAATTTATCTGTTAATTATTATCAATAATTTGATATGTGGCATTTTTGTAAGAACATTACATAAAGAAGACTACATAAATAATATATTTATACTATATTGTTATTTATGTAGTTAATTGAGTTTTAGTCTAATTTAATTTCAACTTTAGCTGCGGCTCTTAATTCTTTTACATATTGCATTTGCAATTGTTGACTCAAAATACGCTGTATATCCTCTTTTGCCTTGTCGTATGCAGGGATTGTTACTTCTTTTTTATCCTCTAATTTCACAATATTCCAACCCGCTTCAGTGCTTATAGGATTCGATATTTCACCCTTTTTTAAGTTATATACACCTTCAACCAAACCAAGCTTAGAAATAGCTTCAATACTTAATAAGCCTAAATCACCGCCTTTAGCTTTTGAAGATTTATCGTCTGAGAATTTTTTAGCTAAATCTGAAAATTTTTGACCTTTAGCTAAAAAATCTTTAATTTGTTGTGCTTTTTCTTCAGTTTTTACTAATATGCGTGATAATTTAAGGTCAAATCTCCCTTTAGACTTTGTTACGAAATTATCATAAAATTTCTTTACATCCTCTTCTTTTATTTTGTCTTTTAAGTAACTCATCATGGTCATTTCAAAAATAACCTTCTCTTTTAACTGAGCCATTGTAGTTTTAAATTCAATGCTATCTTGTAATTTGCTTTTTTCACCATCTAGTGCAATAAGCTTTTGATCGATATACATATCAAGATATTTACGCTTTTCTTCAGAAGTAATTTTACTGTAAATCTCTTCAATTTGTTCATTATCTACACCAGATTGTTTTACTGGAGATAATATAGTATTTTTAAATTCTGATTCTTTTATATCTTTTCCATTAACTACAGCTATAACTTGATCTACTGATTTATTTACTTGCTTAACTAATTTGGTAGAATTATTTTCTGCAGATTTATCTGAAGATTCAGAAGATTCAGAAGATTTATTAGCAATAACTTTATCAGTTTCATTTTCTTTAGCGCATCCAGAAGCGCTTACAAGCAAGAAGGTAAAAACGATAAGGCTAAACAAATTTTTTATAGACATATATTTCCTTTTTAATTAATTAAATTATTTATCACTGTGTTTTATTAATTGAAACACCGGAATCGGCATTTACTTAAATACTTAAATGCTAGTTTAGATTATGGTTATTAAATTGGGAAAATGCAAGAACTTTTAGCTCATATTTACTAATCTAAGATAAAATATTTGTTAAAAATGATTAATTAAACTAGCTGTTTTTTTACATTTCATGCTGTCTCTCATTAAATAACAGTCTAGATTTAGTTGTATTTTGATGTTATTATCACTTTTAATTAACCCATGCAGTATTTCAATTTAATGGACAGGCTATTAGCAAATATTTTAGAAACCAATAAGATGTCTGTAGCTTATAGATACCCTCTACATAAAATAACTAGATTGGGTGTTGGGGGTATTGCTGATATTTTCTTCAAGCCGATAAATTTACAGAATTTAATTAATTTTTTAAAAATATTACCCGCAAATTACCCGATAACCTATATAGGCTCTGGCTCTAATATATTGATAAAAGACTCAGGCATAAGGGGTGTAGTGATAAAATTAACTTCCAAATTTGCTAAAGTAACATATGATGGTAAACATATAACTGTGGGTGGCGCAGCTTTGAATTATAGCCTTACACAATTTGCTCTACAGAATTCTGTTGCTAATTTAGAATTTTTATGCGGCATTCCAGGATCTATCGGCGGAAGTGTATTTATGAATGCTGGTTGTTACGGCTGGGAAATGAAGGATATAATATCCGAAGTTACATTGCTAGACAAATATGGAAATTTAACTATTTTACAAAATAACGAAATAAATTTTAATTATAGAACTTCAAATTTACCTAAAGACTTGCTTGTTATTGAAGCAAAAATTATAGCTAAAAAAGGAGATTTTGACTCTGTAAAAAAACGCATGGAGCAAATCACTACTGAGCGTAGTATTTCCCAACCTTATACAGCGAAAACAGCGGGTAGCACGTTTATGAATCCACCAAATCATAAAGCTTGGCAACTTATCGAGTCGGTGGGATTGAGAGGATTTAAAATTGGTGATGCAAGTTTTTCTGAAAAACACTGCAATTTTTTGATAAATCATGGTAATGCTACAGCTCAAAATTTTGAAGATTTAATAAACTTAGCTATAAAAAAAGTAAAAGAGAAATATAATATTGAATTAATTTTAGAGGTAAAAATACTCGGTAATTATGAGCAACATCAATAATAAAAAATTTTATAAACACCATAGCGTTGTGGATATAATCTCAGAGAAAGGTTTAAAGCATATTGCTTTGGTCTATGGCGGCATGTCTTCCGAGCGTGATATTTCTATAATTTCAGCACACACCTTTAAAAAATCTTGTCTTGATTTAGGCTATAAATTAACGATGATAGATATGGGAGCTGATATAGCTGAAGTGATAGCTACTAAAGTTAATCCGGATTTAGTTCTTAATAGCCTTCACGGCACTTACGGTGAAGATGGTTGTCTGCCTGGAATATTAAATATTTTAAAGATACCTTATACCCATTCTGGTTTAAAAGCTAGCGCTGTAGCTTTTGATAAAATTCTAACCAAATATATAGCTACAAGTTTAAATATTGATGCAATTAGATATAAAATTATTAGCAAAGATGCTAATTTAGATATAGATCCTATATCTAGACCTTATGTTATAAAACCTATATCCGAAGGTTCTAGTGTAGGGGTTGAGGTAATATTTAACGACACTGACTTTAATTTTAAAAATTATCAATTTTTATATGGTAATAAAATTATAGTAGAAGAATATATCAAAGGTCGAGAAATCCAGGTTGCCTTACTAAATGGTAAAGCTTTAGGAGCTTTAGAGCTAAAATTCGTCACGGGTAAAAAATTTTATGACTATGAAGCCAAATATACAGAAGGCTTTGCAGAGCATATAATGCCAGCTGCTTTATCTGAAGATAAATATAAGGAATTATTACTTTTATCAGAAAAATTATATTCTGCCATTGGCTGCAGAGGTCTTGCTCGGGCTGAATTTATTCTATGCACGAAAACTAATAAATTTTTCTTTTTAGAAATCAATACGCACCCAGGATTTACAAATCTTTCAATTTGTCCAGAAATTGCCGCTTATGTTGGCATAAGTTTGAATGAATTAGTACAGCAAATGATAGAATCAGCTGCTTATGATGAAGATTAATTTCAATGTAAAAAGAAAAATAAAAAAATATTGTTTCTTATCCCTTTATGGGATTGTTTTTCTATCATCCTTATTTTTATATTTTCTATTTTGTACTACCTACCTACCTAATATAAAAAAAGATATACTATCTTTTTTTCAAGACAAAACTGCAGAATTAGGATTTGCATTGGATGGGGTAGAAATAGAGGGCAACAATAATACCAAAATTGAATATATTTTAAATGCTCTGAATTTAGATCACGGCACTCCGATTTTTAGTATAAACCTTAATCAAGTAAAAACTACTTTAGAATCTAATGATTGGGTGAAATTAGCTGTTGTAACTAGAAAATTACCTAATATTATTCACGTCGGTTTATTAGAACGTAAAGCAATAGCTTTATGGCAATATAATAAAAATATTAGTTTAATAGATGATACTGGTTATTGTATCAACATAGAAAATCCTAAATTTTATAAAAACTTACTTTATGTAGTTGGATCCGATGCAAATATTTTTGCTAAATCATTAGTTGCTATAGTGTCAACAAACGAGAGATTGCGCAGTAGAATAATTTCAGCTGTACGATATGGGCAAAGGAGATGGAATTTAATATTAGACGAAAATATAACCGTAAAAATGCCCGAAGTTGATCTAGAAAGGGCTTGGAAATATCTGCTGCGCATGAACGAAGAAAATAGATTATTTGGTCAACAATTAAAAGTTATTGATTTATTAGACCCTAAACGTTATTTTTTTGAAAAATATCAATAATATGCTCATAAATAAAGGATAAATTTATATGAACAGGCCGAAAACACTTTTATGGTTTAGACAAGATTTAAGGATAACTGATAATCCAGCCCTTCATCATGCAGCTAGCTTTGGTCAAGTAATACCTATATATATAATAGATCCTTTGGAAGTTAATGGATCAGCAAGCAATTGTTGGCTGTATTATTCCTTGGAGAAATTAAATTTGTCTCTTGAGGGTAAATTAAGTATATATAGCTCTAAGCCTTTAGAGGTAATTCAAAGACTAGTTAAAGAACATAATATTTCTGCTGTATATTGGAATCGTCGCTATGAACCACAAAATATTGCAACAGATACAGAGATAAAAAATTACTTAACTGGAATAGATGTTGAATGTAAAACTTTTAATGCTTCATTACTTTGGGAGCCTTGGGCGGTTTTGAAAGAAGACAAAACTACTTATAAAGTTTTTACACCATATTATCGTAACGGCTGTCTTAGTCAAGAAACTCCAAGACAACCTCTTGCAAAACCTGAAAATCTAAATTTAATTGATAAAAAAGATCAATATGATTTTTCAGGCTTAGCACACTTTTCCTCAAAGCACTGGTCTTTTAAAATCATGAATCACTGGGGGGTTGGAGAAAAAGAAGCTCACAATAAGCTTAATGATTTTATAGATAATGGCTTAGTAAATTACAAAGATGGACGTAATATTCCATCATTAAAAAATACATCTTCTTTATCCCCGCATTTGCATTTTGGAGAAATTTCTCCAAATATCATTTGGTATGCAGCTAAAATGGCTGAAGAAAGCAGAAATTTAGAAAATAGAGATGTCGATCAATTTTTGGCAGAGCTTGGTTGGCGTGAATTTTCACATTATTTATTATATCATTTCCCTAAATTACCACAAAAAAACTTTCAAAGTAAATTTGATAGCTTTCCTTGGGAAAACAGCGATGTTCTTTTTGAAGCTTGGAAAAAGGGACAAACTGGTTATCCAATGGTAGATGCTGGAATGAGACAATTATGGCAAACAGGTTACATGCACAACCGTCTTCGTATGGTTGTTGGATCATTTTTAACAAAAAATTTATTGATAGATTGGCGCAAAGGGCAAGATTGGTTTTGGGATTGCCTAGTAGATGCAGATCTTGCAAATAATAGCGCAAGTTGGCAATGGGTTGCTGGAAGCGGTGCTGATGCAGCTCCTTATTTTAGAATTTTTAATCCGGTAACCCAAGGGCTAAGATTTGATCCTGAAGGAAAATATACTAGACATTTTATACCTGAATTAGAGAATATGCCCAATGAATTTTTATTTAATCCCTACGAAGCACCAGAACATATATTAAAAAAAGCTGGAGTAGTATTAGGCAAGAATTATCCTAAACCTATAGTAGCTATTAATAGCTCTAGGGAACGAGCCCTTGAAGCGCATAAAAGTTTATCTACCCACAGTCCATTTCAATATAACGTTTAATCACATACCGTTTTTATCCATATAGATTGGCCCTTTTGTAACAGCCTAGATTATAACTAAAAAGTTAACAATAAACCAATAACGACCCTTGTAATCAAAGTTTTTTAGTAATGGGTGGGTATTACTTACATAGGTATTTCAAATCGATCGGCGTTAGTTTTTTCTTGGGGACTCTTTTTTTTGCTTTAGTCTTTTGTTTCAAATTCTTTAAAAAGTTTTTGGTAACAGAAAGATCTGACTTTAAAATTATGTCTTGCTTTTAGTATATTTTATCCAGAATAAGGTGCTGCAAATATTGGTTGTAAAGAAGCTTTTAACTGATATCTTTTATTGCAAAACTTTGTGCAAAGTGCTGCTGCTTTTGATTGAGTTGATTTTTGCCTTATATCTTAATCAACTACATAAATATTGCAATTTTAATAAAATTATAATATAATATAAGTATTATATGGTTAGTAAGTAGTTTTATACCTACTTACTTAACTACCTATTTACTAACTACTTACCTACCCAACTACCTACATAATGAAAAAATATCTTATACTTTTACCCATAATTTGCATCGTTTATATAGTAATTTTGGTTATTAAAAAATCAGATACAGCTATAAATACAATTCCCAGTAAAGAAT
>CANGIW010000018.1 GCA_947454145.1 Rickettsiales bacterium | reverse complement strand
CCGCATATCTTTTCTCAAAGGGATAGAAAATGGAATATGATTTTTGCACAAAAAGCTTAACCACTTACGGTTCATAAACTCGCGGTCAGCTAGTAAATATTTGATTTTATTTGCGCTAAAATTGTTGATAAACCTGTTCAATATTTCTTCCATTATTAGTTGACTACAACCCCCGCCATGATCAAGACTATGCCAGTAAATTGGTATCAACACCTTGCCAACTACTATTACTAAAAATAAAATATTAATGTCTGTTTTGCCAAATTTCCAACAAGTTCGGTCTAACGCTATGATATAACTATTGCAGACCAAGATTTTTAAAATAAATTTTGCTATTTGATGATAATTGAATTTTTGATATTAAAAAAAACGGTAAGTTCTTTAAACTTTGGAGGCGTATTTACTATTGTTTTTAACCCCAACAGCGCTAAAGCTTTAGTCGCAACTGCGCTTGTTTTCAATAATTCGGATGATTATTTGCACAAAACATTCTAGTCTTTATTTATCGGGTTTTGACCAACTGTAGCATCTAGAACTAATTGTATTAGATTAAAGAATGAGAAAATTTTTTAGGATCAAATATTTCTATATCTTCTATATTTTCACCTACACCTATGAAATATATAGGTAAATTAAAATTTTCAGAGATATTAATTATAGTTCCTGCTTTTGCTGTGCCATCTAATTTATTTACAATCAAACCAGTGAGGGATACGAATTTTAAAAATTCTGTTACTTGATTTATCGCATTTTGACCAACTGTAGCATCTAGAACTAAAATTTTATGACTAATAGTATAATTTTTTTCGACTACACGAATTATTTTTTCCAATTCTTGCATTAAATTGGTTTTATTATTTAATCTTCCAGCTGAATCTAAAAGTAATATATCATCCCTATTTTCTAAACACTTTGCTAATGCTTCGTAGGCAACACTAGCTGGGTCTTGATTGTGGATGCCAGCAACTAATGTGCTACCAGAGCGCTTAGACCAAACTTCAAGTTGCTCTACTGCTGCAGCTCTAAAAGTATCGCATGCACCCAAGGTAACTTTAAGATTTTGATCTTTGAAATATGCTGCTAATTTACCGGCAATAGTAGTTTTACCACTTCCGTTAACGCCACAAAGTAAAATAACTTCAGGTTTAACGCCAATCAACTTGAACTCCTTATGATTGTTCAATAAAATATCTTCTATTATATTGGAAAGTTCTTTTTTTACAGATTCTTCCGAAGTTAGCTTTTTATCTTTTGCTGCATCTTTTATCATCTGTATGATTTTATTTGTGACAGAGATTCCTAAATCCCCAGTAATCAATGTATCCTCTATTTGCTCAATGAGCTCCTTGTTCAGATTGCTACCAATAATTAAAGCCGTGATACTTTCAAATGACTTTTTAAGTTTAGAAAAAAAACTCATAATATTAGTTAAACTATTTTATTTATAACACTTCTGCACTAGTAGTAATTTCTATTAATTCTCTGGTTACAATAGATTGTCTAGCTCTATTCATGTTTAAAGTAAGCTGATCTATCATTTTATCGGCATTTTTAGATGCACTATCCATCGAAATAACGCGAGCACTTTCTTCACCAGCTTTTGCAAATAGCAAATTATGATATAAAGTAGAGGTTATATAATTTTTAAAAGCCTTATCTAGTAAATTTGTACCTTCATATATAAAATTAACGCGGGAAAAATTATATAAATTGTGTAATTTTTTTATTAAAGACTCTTCTTTGCATTCCTGAATTAACATGTTTTTGAAGCAGTTAGAATAGACAATAATTTCAGTGAAATTACCTGATATGAATTTATTTAAAAGTTTCTCAGACAATTCTTTGGTATTAATACATAAATTTTTACTGTCAGATAAAAAATGCTCTTGCGCTATATTATTAAAGCTGCGTAAAGCAAATTCTTCAGCTTTTTTTCCGTAAGTAAATAATTCAAAATTGTCTTTTAAATTATCATTCGGCAAACGTAATTTAGAATTGATAAATTTAAATAGATTATTGTTATATGTTCCGCATAATCCTTGATCTGTTGCAATAAGTAAAATTAATTTTTTTTCTGGAATATTATTGTACGAATCAAGTAATAAATTTTCTATATATGTTTTAGGCTGTATCTCAAAATATTTATACAAAGTTAGGCAAGTTTCTAGTGCATCATAACTAGATAGAGAAGACATGTCTGAAGGTTCTAGGGCTATTTTTAAATGCTGTAGCTTTGATGCAGCTATTAACTGCATCGCTTTTGTTGTTTTTTTTATATCTGCAATAACCTTAATTCTTAAACGTAGCTGCTTTAAATTTTTCATGTTATGAAATTTATCTATATTTATAAAAGACTAAATAATATTATAACTCTTGACGAAATTAGCCAAAAATTCTTTCATTTCTTCCAATAATTTATCAGATAATTTCTTTACAGCTTTAATTTCCTGCAATAATTGCGGAGCATTAATTTTTAAGTTTTCTACAAGTTTAATTTCAAAATCTTTAATTGCATCTTTAGCAATTAAGTCAATATAGCCATTTAAAGCTGCAAAAATAATAAATACCTGTTCTTCAACAGGTATAGGGTTGTTTTGACCCTGTTTTAAGATTTCCACTAGTCTTTCACCACGGTTTAGAATTTTTTGAGTTCCAATATCTAAATCCGTACTAAATTTTGAAAAAGCTTCAAGTTCACGAAATTGAGCTAATTCTAGTTTTATAGTTCCGGCTACTTGTTTCATAGCTTTAATTTGAGCACTAGATCCAACTCTACTAACTGATATACCAACATTAATAGCTGGGCGAATACCTTTGTAGAATAGTTCACCTTGCAAAAATATTTGCCCGTCTGTAATAGAAATTACGTTCGTAGGTATATAAGCTGAAACATCCCCAGCTTGTGTTTCAACTATAGGCAAAGCTGTTAAAGATCCACCGCCATTTTCATCGGATAACTGAGTTGCTCTTTCCAGCAATCTGGAATGCAAATAAAATACGTCTCCTGGGTAAGCTTCTCTTCCTGGTGGTCTACGTAGTAATAGCGATATTTGCCTGTAAGCCACAGCATGTTTACTCAAATCATCATAAATCAGTAACGAATGTTGTGCGTTGTCACGAAAATATTCTCCCATAGCACATCCAGCATAAGGCGCAAGAAATTGTAGCGCTGCAGATGAAGCCGCATCAGCGACAACTACTGTTGTATAACTCATGGCACCGCATTCTTCTAAAGTTTTAACAATTTTTGCTACACTAGAACATTTTTGGCCTATCGCCACGTAAATACAGTGTACTTTTTCGGCCTTGTCGTTATTAATAAAAGCATTTTTTTGGTTAATTATAGTATCTATAGCTATTGTTGTTTTACCAGTTTGCCTATCTCCTATTATTAATTCTCTTTGCCCTCTACCTATTGGAATCATTGCATCGATAGCCTTGATACCAGTTTGTAGTGGGTGATTAACAGATTTTCTTTCTATTATTCCAGGAGCAGGGGATTCTAAAGGTCTTGTTTCACTATAATTGATTGGACCCTTACCGTCTATTGGGTTCCCCAAACAGTCCACAACTCTACCCAGCAAAGCTTCACCTACTGGTATATTCAAGCTTTTTTTTATGCGAACAACAATATCGCCTTGCTTAACGCTAGAATAATCTCCAAGTATAACAGCTCCAACGCTATTAGTTTCAAGATTCAGTATAAGCCCCTGAACTCCTGAAGGAAATTGAACCAGTTCACCAGTTTGAACTTTATCTAAGCCATAAATCTTAACAACACCATCCCCAACGCTTATAACATTCCCAACTTCTTCGTAATTTAAATTAACTCCAAAGTCTTCTATTTGCTTACTAATAATTTCTACTGTTTCCTTTATGTTCAAAGTCATAATCTTTATTTTTATTATTATTTATTTGCTAGTGATTTTATTTCTTTTGCAAGAGAAAGATCTAATAATGTATTGTTATTTTTTAACCACAATACTAACCCAGCTATTAGGCTAGAATCAACATTAACTTCTAATTCAATATTTTTATTATAGCTTTTGCTTAGAATCTCTTTGAATTTTTCAATCTCAGAGCCTTCAGCTGCATTTGCTATAGTCAATTGAACTGCTTCTATATTATTGTGTCTTCTATAATAAAGCTGAAAATTTTCTTGAATTTGTGCTATCAAGCTGACGCGGTTGTTTTTTATCAAAATTAACAAAAACTTACTTGATATGTCTTGAAAAGATTTTGCTAATTTTTCTAACACTAATTTTTTATGATTGAAATTTATAGTTTTTGAATATAAAAATTTGCGTAAATCAGAACTTTCTTTTATTAAATTCGCAAAATATTTTAAATCTGAAGTTATTTTTTCTAAATCATTTGATAAAAGTGCTAAGTTGAATAGACTTTTTGCGTAATTATCAATTATATTGGACATTAACTTTATTTTTTGTTACTAGAAAATCTACTTTAATTTACACATTATAAATCTTAATTTACAATACTATAACTCATTATATAGGAAATGCAAATATAGTTGCACAAAAAATTTAGATCTTCACAAAATATTTATTATCATTTTTGTAATTTCACGCACAATTCGCTAAGTAAAAGTTTACGGATAGAATAAACAATTCACCCTTTACAATATATTGACAATACAACTTGTGATACAATAAACTTAATTATGAATCTAATAATACCAAGATATACTACAAAATATTTCAGTTCGTTAACATCAACAAAACAAAGAATAAAAAATACTAGACAATGCTAATATTTTGTTTAAAATTCTTAACCCCAAGAACCGATAATAATATATGAGATTTATTAAGAAACGCACTCAACAATAAAACTCACAAGAGCTATAGTTGATGAAATAAAGGTTATTATAGCAAATTTTGTGACTATTTCAGATTCATGTAGCCCTAATTTTTCAAAATGATGATGAATAGGGGTCATAAGAAATATGCGTTTACCATTACTATATTTGAAATAGCCTACTTGTATGATTACTGATAGCGTTTCAATCACAAAAATAATACCAATAACAGCAATTAAAATTTCTATATGTAGTATAATTCCTAATGTACCAAAAAGACCTCCCAAAGATAGGCTTCCAGTATCTCCCATAAAAATTGATGCCGGATAAGTATTAAACCATAAAAACCCAATTGAGCTTCCTATAACTGCACAGCATACAATTGCTATTTGAGATAATTGTGAACTACTGAAAGAAAAACCATGCAATAAATTACTACCATAACATGATTTTGTTCCAATAATAAAACAGATCAAAAGTATGGCGCTAAAACTAATTGTTATAAGAAGCGAAGCAAGGCCGTCGATGCCATCTGTAAGATTAACCGCATTGGAAGAGCCTATTATCACAAAACATGCAAATATCGGGTATAAATAACCCAAATTAATGGACACATTAGCAATAGGTATCCATATTGAAAATTTATTGAAATTTGCTTCATTTTGTAACACCCATAACACAACTAAGCTGATTAATACTTGAATCAACAGCTTTGCTTTTGGTTTTATTCCTATATGATTGTTTTTTTTTATTTTTGCCCAGTCGTCTAAAAAACCTAATGTGCCATAGCCAAACAACACAAATATGCTTGAAAAAATATAAGGACCGTAATTTTCTGAAAATATTAATACGGATAATATGATATTGAAAATAAGCATTAAGCCCCCCATACTTGGAGTACCTGATTTTTTCTTATGCAACTCAGGCCCTAAATCTCGGATTGGTTGACCATGTTTTTGCCAATATTTCATAAGATTTACAAAATATCTGCCCAGTATCAGCCAAATTGCTATAGGCAGAAGTAATGCCCCTGATAGATTAAGATATGGTGTAGTTTGTAAAAATATCATATAATTATTCTTCGTTTAAAAATGTAACTACTTCGAACAATTTAGTGCTTGCTGAAGCTTTCACTAATATATAATCTTTAGGTCTGATTATATTTTTAATAAAATGTTTAATATCGGCAAGATTATTAGAGTGAAATGTAATTTTATCACCTTCTAGTCCTTTTGAAATGCATGACGCCAAATTACCGTAAGTAACAACTATATCTATATCTGTATTTTTTATTATATTAATAAATTTTGAATGTTCTTCAACTTCGTTTTTTCCTAGTTCTAGCATGTCTCCTAGCAATATTATTTTCCTCTTTAACTTTAATTGGAAAAAATATTTAATAGACGCTTCTAAAGCAGAAGGACTAGAGTTATAGCTATCATCAATTATATAAAAATCATTTTTTATCACATGAATGATGTTGCCTCTGCCTTCATAAATTTCATAGCTTTCTAAAGCTTTGGCCATATCTCTTATGTTTAGATTTAAAAGCTGTCCCGACAAAAGAATAGGGGTAAAATTTAGCAAATGATAATTGGGTAGATTATTATGTTTAATGCTTATTTCTTGCCCTGATAAATTATTGCTATAGCTAGCTACGTTATGAGTATAACTATTAAAATTCATTGATGTAGAATTTTCATTTTTACCAAAGCTATATATATTTTTTATCCTTAATTTTTTTGCACAGCTTTCTAGCAAAGAATAAAATTCATTTGATCTAGGTAGTATAACTAGCGAGTTTTCTTTGTCTAAGCCTTCTAATATTTCAGCTTTTGCTAAAGCTATATCTTTTGTTGACAAAAAATTGGCTTGATGAGTGTTATATACGTTATTTATTATTGCAATATTTGGCGATAGTATATTTGATAAAATCCTCATTTCACCAGAATTATTCATGCCAAGCTCAAAGATACAATACTCGGCATCATGAGGCATTGAAGCTAAATTAATTAGCAGACCTAATTTATTATTGAAGTTACCTCTGCTGCAAAATGTTTTACCTAATGACGAAAAAGCACATTTAGCTGCTTCTTTTAGCGAGGTTTTACCAACGCTACCCGTAATGCCTAAAAAAATAGCTTGCGACTTACTCCTCTTGTATTTAGCCATCAAATTAATAGCTTCAAAACAATCATGCACTAAAATTATTTTATTTGGGTCTATATTTTCGGATGGCATTCTTGAAACAATAGCAATTTCAGCACCCATATTTAATGCATCTTCTACATAATTATGCCCATCGCTTTTGGCCCCTTCCAGAGCTATAAAAATGCTTCCCGGGGTAACATCCTTTGAGTTTATATGTAATCCTGATGCATAGATGTTATCAGACACAAACACCCCTAAAGCTTCAGACAAAGCATTAGAATTCCATATTATTTCAAATTTTTTACGGCCAAACATTTTAAAACCTCTTGTTCATCACTAAAATCATATTTTATAGTACCGATAATTTGGTAATTTTCATGTCCTTTTCCTGCTATCACGATAACGTCGTTTTCTTTTGCATTATTGATGACATATTCTATGGCTGATTTACGATTTTCTATCTCTATTGCATTTGGCGCTGCCGAGATAATATGCTGCCTTATCAACTTTGCTTCTTCACCCCTAGGGTTATCATCAGTTATTATGACTATATCAGCCCACAGATAAGCTATTTGACCCATGATAGGCCTTTTGCTTTTATCTCTATCCCCGCCGCATCCAAATAGGGCTATTAATCTACCTTTTGCAGGAACTATCGTCTTAAGAGTTTTTAAAGTAAGCTCTAATGCATCAGGCGTATGCGCATAATCAATAAAAACATCAAACATAGAAGTATCAGGAGTAATTTTTTCCAATCTACCCTTTGGTGCTTTTACTTTGTATAAAATTTTGACTATGTCATTTAGGTTAATACCGCAATATTCTACAGCCAAAGATGCTTGAATCAGGTTACATAATTGAAAATTTCCTATTATTGATGTGTTAAATTTATAAATTTTATTTTTATACTCTAGCAAAACTTCTTGTCCGTTTTTAGTGATTTTAGTAGAAAAATGACAATCTTTTTCTACATTAAAATAAGAAATTTTATTCTCAGACAATTCTTGTTCAATATTAGTAATATCCGAAACTTGCTTAGATATAATAGCTAAAGATTCAGGCTGCAAATGATTGCTAAATAATTTAAATTTACTGGCAAAATAATGGTCTAAGTTTTTATGATAATCTAAATGATCTTGACTAAAGCTAGTGAAAACACCTACATTGAACTTTAATAACCCTAATCTTCCTTGATCTATACCGTGGCTTGAGGCTTCTAATGCAACAAATTCATAATCATCTTGCGCAAGATTTGATAAAGTTTTATATAAATTCACCACATCCATTGTTGTAAGACCCGAATTATCTAAAGCGGTATAATTGTCTTTTTGAATTCCTAAAGTTCCTATGGATGCAGAAGATTTACTAGAATAATAACAAATTTGACGAATATAATTAACTATAGAAGTCTTTCCATTTGTTCCTGTTACGGCTATCAAATATTTAGGTAGTTTAGTATAAAAATTAGATAACAAATAATTCAAAGCTGCTTTTGCATTGTCTACCAAAATAATCTTGGGATTATAATTGAAATTTTTTATAGCAGAAACTTGATCGGTAACTATAAAAGCTGCTGTAGATAAAATATCTTCAATAAATTGATTTCCATCAACCACTAAACCTTTTAAAGCAACAAATATTTCTTTTTCAGCAATTACTCTAGAATCTGTGCAAATACCTGTAGATTGTTTTAAAATTGATAATAGAAATGCGTATGTCACTACTTTAATTACTTCTGTTGGTTATATCTTTGAATTCTAATCCAGCTTTTAACAAAGCGTTAAATAATGGATGTGGTTCAAATGGTTTTGATTTGAATTCAGGATGAAATTGTACAGCTATAAAAAATGGATGATTTTTTATTTCTATTATTTCCATAAGTTTGCCATCAGAGGATGTTCCTGAAAAAATTAATCCAGCTTTTTCTAAAACTTCCTTATAATTTATATTTACTGCATATCTATGTCTATGTCTTTCGTGAATTATTGTTGCGGATGAATAAATTTCTGCCGCCTTCGAATCTTTCATTATATAACAAGGATATACACCAAGACGCATAGTTCCTCCCAGATCCCCTGAGTTTTGTGTGGATAAGATATTACTTTCGGTATAACATTTTTCTAATAATTCTATAACACAGGTGCCTGTTGGGTTGAATTCAGTAGAAGAAGCATTTTGAATTTTTGCTAAAGATTTTGCCGCTTCAACTACTGCCAATTGCATGCCAAGACATATCCCTAAAAAGGGTATATTATTTTCTCTGGCATATTTAATTACCTCTATTTTTCCTTCAATTCCCTTACTACCAAAGCCTCCTGGTACTAATATAGCATCGCAACTTGCTAATAGTTTGGATGTTTTGTTTAAAAACTCATCAGTTGAATCTGACGAACTAATCCATTGTATTTCTACTTTAGTTTCTAACAACAATCCTGCGTGACATAAAGCTTCAATTAAAGATTTGTAGGCATCAGTATAACTAACATATTTGCCTACTATAGCAATTTTAACTGAATGTTTATAATTATCTGATTTATTAATTATATCATACCAATGACCAAATTTTGGAAATAGCATATTATTGGATATATTGAATAAATCAAAAATTTGTTTATCTAGACCAAGTTCACAGAAAATTACAGGTATTTTGTAAATAAAATTTACATCAATAACTGGAAAAACTCTTTCTTTTGGTATATTACAAAATAAGCCTATTTTAGATAATAAATAATCAGGCACTTCTTTTTCTGATCGACATAAAAGTAAATTTGGTTGCAAACCTAAACTTTGTAAATCATGCACAGAATGTTGAGTAGGTTTTGTTTTTAATTCATCGGCAGCTTTCACGTAGGGAATTAAAGTAACATGACATAATATTGAGCGAATTTTGGTATCTTTTTGATGAATGAACTGTCTCACAGCCTCAAGAAATGCTTGGCTTTCAATATCACCAACTGTACCACCAATTTCACATATAACGAAATCTGCGTTTTCAGTATTTTTGATAAAAGTTTCCTTTATTAAATCTGTAACATGAGGGACTACTTGTAAAGTTGCTCCTAAATAGTCACCCACGCGCTCTTTTTGTAATAATTTACTGTAAATTTGTCCCATCGTAATACTGTCGTATTTTGTAGTATTAATACCAGTAAAACGCTCGTAGTTACCTAGGTCTAAGTCTGTTTCGGCACCGTCTTCTGTTACAAAAACTTCACCATGCTCATATGGACTCATAGTGCCCGGATCTATGTTTAGATAAGGATCAAATTTTCTAATTAAAACTTTAAAACCATATGATTGCAACATAGATCCTAAACTTGAAGATACAATACCTTTACCTAAAGAAGATACTACACCGCCGGTAACAAAAATAAAATTTGGCATAATAAATTCAATATATAATTTTGGTTATTTATTTTTTCTACTAAGATACTTTAACTCGGCTATAGCTCTAGAATATTGATAATCATGGGCAAAAGCTTCATCTATAGTATCTAATTCTTCAGGCTTTTTATCTCTAGTGTTCTCATTAATATATTTACTGAAAAACTTATTTGATCCATTAGGTTTTTCTACGAAACTTATTTCCTCAACATGAATATCAGGATCAATACCCTTTTCATGTATAGAATTACCAAGTGGTGTGTAATAACCAGCTGATGTAAGTTTTATCCCATAAGATTTGAATGAACTTATTGTTTGAGTTACACCTTTTCCAATAGTTTTAGTTCCTATTAATATCGCTCTATTATTTTCACGCAAAGCTGCAGCTACTATTTCTGAAGCAGAGGCCGAGAAATTATTTATTAAAATCACCATAGGCACCATTGGAGCTTTTTCTGTAAATTTTTTTGCATGATAAACCTTTACTTCAGTAGCATTTCTAGATTTTGTGCTTACGATTAAACCAGATGGTAAAAAATATTCACTAACACTTACAGACTGATCAAATACTCCACCCAAATTGTCCCTAAGATCTAAAATTATACCCTTAACTCTATCTGCGCCACCAATTTTCGTTAAAATATTTGTCATTGCAGCTTTAAGTTCGGTGGTAGTATTATCATTAAAAGTCTTGAGTTTTATATACGCAAAATCTTGATCAAGATGAGATTCAACTGATTTAATTTTTACTATAGCTCTTATTAATTTTATTTCTCTAGGGGTTTTATCGGTTTCGTTCATTATTTTGATTAAAACTTCTCCATCAACCTTACCCCTTAGTTCTTTTATAGAGGCCGAGTGACCAATATCTTTCACATAACGGTTATTTACCGCTAGTATATAATCATCTTTTTTTATTCCAGCCCTGTAAGCAGGAAGGTTATCAATAACGCTTATTACCTTCAAAGCACCGGAATCATAACTAGTTGTAATACCAATTCCTCCAAATTCACCTTGACGCTGAGAAACAAAATCATCTAAATCTTCTTCTGTTAAAAATTCTGAATATGGATCTAGAGAAGATAGCATACCGTTTGCAGCTGCCTCAATCAATTTTTTCTTATCCGGATATTTAACATAATTATTGGTTACAAACTCAAATATAGCTTGAAAATTTTTATAATACTGACTGTTGTCTACATCTTCAAAGTTTAGTGGCGTAGATTTTTCAGCAACTAAATTATTATTGGTGCCACGTAGGTTGTTTTGAGCAAAAACAGCACCACAACTTATTAAAAGTATAATTGAAAAGAAAGCAATAATATTTTTTTTGTACATTTGTATTAATTTACCAAATTTAATTATTCATAAAACTTTGTTATAATAGCTGGAAGCTGAGCAATATCTACACGCTCTTGGTGCATGGAGTCTCTGAAGCGAATTGTTACAGTTTCATTATCACCTTCAAAACTGTTAAAATCTACGGTTACGCATAAAGGCGTACCTATCTCGTCATGTCTTCTATATGCTTTCCCTATATTTCCAATATCTTCATATTTTACTCTACCGATACCCAGTTTTGCAATATTTTTAGTAATTTCTTTAGCTTTATTTGTAATTAATTCATTATTTTTTGCTAAAGGTACTATAGCTAATTTAAATGGTGCCAAATGTGGTTTAATTTTTAACACTATACGTTCATTTCCGTTTTCTAGTGTTTCTTTAGTAAAAGCTTCGCTTAATATAGCTAAAATACCCCTATCTAAACCAGCGGAAGGTTCTATGACAAAAGGCACTATATCTTCAGCATCATGAGATAAAGCTTTACAAGAGAGTTTTGTGTTCGAAGAGATATTTGGCATAACTTTTGCAAATAATTTTAGCATATCCTGTTCTTTTGAATGAGAACCAAGATCAAAATCAGTACGATTTGCTATACCTTCTAGTTCTTCGAATCCATGTGGAAAATGATATAAAATATCTACAGTAGCTTTTGCATAATGAGCAAGTTCTTCTTTTGGCTGATAGAATAATTTCAATTTCAAAGGATCAAGTCCTTGCTGATGCCACCAGGATAATCGTTCGTGTATCCATTTTTCATGCCATTCCTCATCCGTTCCTGGCATTACAAAAAATTCCATTTCCATTTGTTCGAATTCACGTACTCTAAATATAAAATTACGTGGAGTAACCTCATTTCTAAAAGCTTTACCAATTTGCGCAATACCAAAAGGTAATTTACGAGAAGTAGAATCTACAACATTTTTAAAATTAGTAAAAATACCTTGCGCAGTTTCGGGACGCAGGTAAACAAAATTAGAACTATCTTCAACAGCACCAAAATTAGCTTTAAACATTAAATTAAATTGCCTTGGTGGGGTAAGATTTGTTGAACCACAATTATCACATTTACCATCAATTATGTGATCAGCTCTCATTCTGTGTTTACAGTCTTTGCAATCCGACATAGGATCTGAAAAAGTATCTTCATGACCAGAATGTTTTAATACAAGTCTATGAGTTATGATGGCAGAATCTAAACCCTCTACATCGCTTCTCTCATAAACAATAGATTTCCACCAAGCTGCCTTCAAATTATTCTTTAATTCAACCCCAAGAGGACCGTAGTCGTAGACTCCTTGCAACCCACCATAAATATCAGAGTTTTGAAAAATAAAACCCCTACGTTTACAAAGTGATACTATATCTTGCATAGATAATTTTTGTGTTGCTGGCATAAGGTAATTTACTTAACTTTATAATTATTCATGGCTAATATATTATCCTGTAATTTAGATAATTGCAATCACGTATAGCTTAACTGTATTAATGAGTGACAAAAGTATAGATAACAAAGCTATATTAGGGCTAAAACTTATGGCTCAAGCTACATATATGGGTACAATTTGAGATTGAGAGTAATGAAAACTCTAGGCGCTATGGAGTAAAACAGTTACAGCGCCAAAGAAGTATCAGTATGATAGATGCTCTTGGTAACCAAAGTTGATAGCTCCGGTTATTTTTGAGGGTAATTGCGATAAAAATGTTTTTAGAAAATTTATGTTAAGCAAAATAGTGAACAAATTTTAATTAAACAACTCATAACTTGGCCAAATTATTGTGATAGGTAGTATAGAGTAAAAACAATCTTTTCAAAGGCTTTTATGCCTAAAAAAATCAAAAGTAACTAGTCAAAAAAAAGCAAAAAGAATCTGAAATCATTTAATCTAAATGTTGCTAAAGGTGCTATATATTAAAAATATCGCTTGAATAATAGATACCAGACTTTGGTTCGTTCAAAAGCAACCAATCTAATATTTTAATAGCGCCATGGGCAAAGAGGCTTCTATTTAAAGCAACATGTTTCACTGAAATAATTTCATCACTACTTGTAAAATAAACTTCATGCTCCCCAGGAATATTGCCACTTCTTCTAGATTCTATTGATATAGTAAGTGGGCTTCGGGGATGGCTGTTATCTTTACGATCGTATAGAGTGTAATTTAAATTTTGATTTTCTTTCTTGCTCTTAGCTATTATGTTGAATAGAGTTAAAGCGGTACCAGAAGGTTGATCTAATTTATTGCGGTGATGTTGTTCTACAATATCTATATCATATTCCTGCCCAAGATTTTTAGCGATATCATAAGCTATTGCACCCTGCATATAAGAACCATAACTAGTATTTGAAGCTATTATAAGGCAAGCTAGTTTAGATAAAGAATCCAAGGTTTTTTCAAACTCCTCTGCTTTCCAACCCGTAGTTAAAATCAGCAAAGGTTTTGGGCTTTTTATAGCTGAAAGTAATATATTACTTAGTATTTTGGATGAAGAAACGTCTATTACGTAGTCGCTTTCTAAAAACACATCGTCTATAGAAATATTTTTAGAATTGGAGCGACTATACAATAAACCAAGTTGATATTTGTTACTAGAGCTAATCAAATTAGCAATTTCATTGCCTAATCTACCACTACCACCAATAATACCAACTTTTTTTAACATTATATACAAGTGTTATTTAAGTTATTGTTAGATAAATTTGCAAAGAAAATTGTTTTATTTAACATGATAGATATGCAAGTTTTATGCACGCATACTACAATTATTATATTGTGTACCCCTTAAACAATATAACTTTTTATAAAAAAAATTACTCGCCTCTATTTTTTCTATTAGATTTCATTCTTCTGCGAACAGACTCTTGTCTATCCAAAACTTTTTGCATAGATGGCGTGATATTGTATCTACACAGCTTTAAAGAACGAAAAATTAACTCTCTTTGCATTTTTCTTTTTAAATCATTTCTAGCTTTCTCGACGTTGTTACCAACCACATGAACAGATATAGCTACCAAAACAGGACCCCTAATTATTAAAATAAATTATTTTAAGATAAAGCTGATTCATATAAATGAAATCAAAATTATCACTATATATTCGTTATTATTGCATTGTGACTGTATAAAATGTAGTATAGAGTTTGTAAAGATGCAACAAAAATTTCTAATTAAGGCAAAAATGATAGAAGAAATAAAGCAGAGGATTTTTGAAATTGTTGAAATTAAATTGTCAGAACAGGGTTTTAACTCTCAAGCGTTAAGATCAATAGAGATGGCTTTATCTCTTGAGCCTTATTATTGTGATTTAATATTTCCTCAAGGAATACCTGAATTAATAATTTCTTATAATGAATGGCATGATTATAAAATTATTTCTAATCTCAAGATCAAGACTTTTGTAAGTATAAGAGATAAAGTTAGCGCAGCTTTAATAGAAAAAATTACAACACAAAATCAAATTTTTGTATCCAATTCTTTAAAATTTGTTAAAACTCCAACTAATATTGCTATTGGGGCAAAGGTAGCTTGGAATACAGCTTGTGCAGTTTGGCATTGGGCCGGAGATTCATCTCTTGACTATAATTTCTATAGCAAACGTATAATCTTTGACATTTTATATTATAAAGCTCTAAATTTTTATTCGCTGGACAAAAGTTTGAATAACATAGAAACCAAAAATTATATAACAAATCTTGTAAATAATTTTGTAGAAAAAATAACCAAAATTAAAAATTTTCAATTTAATAGATTGCCAATTTTTAGATATTTTCTATAGTTTTGTATAAGTAAATGGTAGATAACGTCCAAGAAAGTATAAAAAGCCTAATTGCCGAAAGAAACGGCGTTAATATTGCTGAGTTCATTTCTTTAGCAAATCATTTAACCGCAAAAGCTTATTACAAAAATGCATTAACTATAGGAACACAAGGAGATTTTGTTACTTCTAGTGAAATTTCTCAAATATTTGGAGAAATAATAGCTATATGGATTTTAGATATTTGGCAAAATAAATTTTGTAAAAGTAAAATTCAAATTCTAGAATTAGGACCAGGAAGTGGTAACTTAATGGCAGACATTTTAAGAGTGACAAAAAATTTGGCTGATTTTCATGCAAATATAGAAATATATCTACTGGATATAAATGAATCGTTGATAAAACAACAAACTCAAAAACTTGTGAATTTTATACCCTCCATAAAATGGGTAACAAGTATAGAAGAAATTCCATCTAATCCAACTATAATTATTGCTAACGAATTTTTCGACGTGTTTGGTGTTAGACAATTTATCAAAAAAAAATACAAATGGTATGAAATATGCGTACAAATAAATAGCGAAAATGATCTTCAGCAAGAAGAAAAAGAGTGTTTTGATTTAGATATTATCAAGGAATTGGATCTACATATAAATATTGAGGAAGGTGGTATAATAGAATTAAATATTGATTCTACAGCTTTTTTGCAGTTATTACTAAAACGCTTTACAAATGTTGCAGGTGCTATAATAGACTACGGCTATTGCATAAGTCCAAATTTGCGAACTAAAAATCAATATAATGCTACAATACAAGCTTTGAAGGATCATAAATATGTAGATGTTTATAAAAATTTTGCTGTTGCAGACATTACAACTCATGTAGATTTTTATGCATTACAAAAATTGATATTATCTCGAAATTTAAAAAGCTATTATTATACACAAAAAACTTTTTTAAAAAATTACGGAATCGATATAAGACTTAACATGCTAAAAAATTTAAACCCATTATGCGCAAAAGCTCTAGATAAAGAAGTTGAATATCTAACAAGCGATAAATATATGGGGGATATGTTTAAAGTATTAACTTTTTGTAAAGAATAAAAATCATATAATTAACAATATAATTATCCATTATAACTCTAGCAATATACATATGAAGAATTTATTTGTAATGCGTCATGCGCAAGCTCTTAATATCCAAAATAATGATTGGGATAGAGAAATAAGTGAAAAAGGCATTGCACAAGCTTTGCATGCTGCACAGTTTTTGAAGGCTAATTATAAAATTGATAAAATTCTCTGCTCCTTATCTGTAAGAACCCAACAAACTCTTGCTATAGTACAAGATTCATTAAATATAAGTTCCGTAGATAATAAATTAGAATTTTATACAGCTTCAGAAAAAGATTGGTTAGTAGATATTATGGCTCAAGAAAACAGAATTAACAATTTACTAATTATTGGCCATAACCCTAGTTTAAGTCATTTAGTAAACATATTAAGTGAACCTAGCCATTCTACAAATGAATTTTCTGGGATTCTTGCTCCTGCAGAAATAGCAATCATACAATTCGATTCAGTATCATGGCAAGATTTAATAACCACACAAAAAACACTAACAAAGATTTTTTATCCTAGGTAACGAGATTATGCTAAAATTAATCTATATATCACTAAAGTTAGATTAGCTGAAGTTCTTAGAGCATAGTCCTTATAGAGCTCCTCTAGAGGAAAATCGTTGTTTTCTAGAATAACTAATGCGACTTTAATGTTTTCGTTTAAATTATTTGTTACCTCGTCAATATACATAACATTTTTATCACTAAAAATATTGTTTATATTTGTTTTTGTATCATAATTTTTATTTACCAATTCTTTAAGCTTTTCATCATGTTGCAGATTTTTAGGAAAAATATTGCGTGCATTCAATAAATCAATAATTTTTAACTCTATATCTAAAAAATCTTCTATAAAGTTAATATTATTTACCAATGCTTTTGTCTTATTACAATTAAAAGCAAATTCTCTTAATATTTTACTAATAAATTGGTTGATCAAAAATAAATTCAAGACATAGAAGTTATTTCTTTCTATAAGTTTGTAATATTTAAATGATAAACCAGCGCTTGCTAAAATTATACAAATAAAAAAAACGGATAATATAAAATATAATGATAGCATTTTTTATAAAAAGATGAACTTTATTCTAGTAATATTCTAGTATGGGTTTATTAATTTTATATTAAATACCAAATATTCAATTTAGTGAATTTCAAAAAAGCTTAATGTATAAATTTCTAATAAACATTTGAAGCATAAAAAATAACAAAATAGCTTTATTGCATTTGCAAATAGATATATTTAGAGTAAAGTCTATGTATCTTTTATTTATACATTTATTAAATTATTAGCTCAAAATTTGGTAACTATGAAAAATCGTAAATTTGTCTTTTTGTCTGCGGTAGTAGGTAACATATTGGAATATTACGATTTCACGGTTTATGCAGTTTTTTTAATAAATATTTCTAATAGTTTTTTTGCCCCCGACTCAGAACTATCTAAAACATTATCAGCGCTTGCTGTTTTTGCTGTAGGTTTTTTTACAAGGCCGATAGGTGGTATACTATTTGGATATTTGGGAGATAAATATGGAAGAAAAATATCTTTGATATGCTCAATGATAGGCATGACTATACCCACCTTTGCAATAGGTTTACTACCAAGTTATGCCGATATCGGTATATATGCGCCTATAATACTTGTTATGTTGCGTTTAATTCAAGGGCTTTGTATTAGCGGCGAGGGAACGGGGGCTGCAATATTTGTGCTAGAACATTATCATAATTTAAAGCCTGGTTTTATAACCGGACTCATACATGCAATGAATATTTTAGGTACTCTTGTAGCTTCATTGGTTGGTATAGCAATTAATAGAATTTTTCCAGAAGTAGATTTTGCTTGGAGATTTGCCTTTATTCTAGGTGGTATTTTTGGCTTAGCTGGATTTTATTTACGAATGTTAGTTTCGGAAACTCCAGTTTTCATAACTGCTTCAAGGTCTAGATCCAGAATAAATCTTTCCTTTTTTACTTTAGTAAAACGCACCTATAAAAGCATGATATTAAGTTTTAGCTTAGGGGCACTTGCTAGTATTTTAGTTTATTTAGTTAAAACTTACATAAATGTTTTTTATTCAGCTGTGCTAAACCATACAACGTTTGATTCTCTTTCTTATGTGTCTTACACATCATTTATAATGATGCTTGCTATGCCGATTTCTGGTTATATTTCAGATATAATAGGAAAAACAAAAGCTATAAAATACGCTACCTCGCTTTCCTTTATTTTGATATTGCCTACCTTTTTATTTATGGCAAATCAAGATTTTTGCTTGCGAATCTTGGGCTTGAGTCTTTTAGGTATAACAGCTGGAGCTGTGGCTGGTAGTGCTTATAATTTTTCTATATCTTTATTTGAACCTTGTTATCGTTTTTCTGGCGTTGGTTTTAGCTATAATTTAGGTGTAGCAATTTTTGGCGGCACCTCCCCTATTGTAGCAAGATACCTAGTTGAATATACCGGTCTGAACTATACTCCTGCCTTATATGTAATGCTTATTGCAGCTATATTTATGGCTATTTTATTGTACTTTAATAAGTATATCACCAAAATTTTTTCCTAAAAAAATTAAAGTTAGCTATGATGTTTTCTCTTTGAGATATTACAAAACTCATGAATTTTAATTCCTAAAGACTATACATTCAAGCTTTATGAAATCTATTACTATACAATTTTAAAAAAATTGTATATACTATGAAATAAATTAGTTTTACTAAAATTAAAAAAAAGGAACAAAATGCCAGGAACAAAAGAGTTAATGATAAATTTTACAGAATATCATAATAAACTTATATTTATACCTCTTGGAGGATGTAATGAGATAGGTATAAATATGAGTGTATATATCTATAAAAGCATGGCTGTAATAGTCGATTGCGGAGCTGGGTTCCCAGATGAAACTATCCCGGGAGCAGAAGTAGTAGTTGCCGATATAAGCTTCTTAAAACACATAAAATCCAATATTATTGGTATGATTATTACCCATATACATCAGGATCATCTTGGAGCTGTACAATTTTTGTGGCCAGAAATAGAATGCCCAATATACACAACGAATTTCACAGCAACTTTGTTGAAATTAAAATTAAATGAATATAATCTAAGTAAAAAAGTTCAAATTATTACTGTAACAGCTGGTCAAAGAATACATTTAGGGCCTTTTGAAATTGAAATGGCTCCACTTACACACTCTACTCCAGAAATGCAGGCTCTTATGATAAGAACGGAAGCTGGAAATGTTTTGCACACAGGGGATTGGAAATTTGATCATGATCCAGTTGTGGGACGACCAGGTGATGAAGAATTGCTAAAACGTTTTGGTGATGAAGGTATTACTGCTTTAGTATGTGATTCAACTAATGTATTTAATCAACAAAAGTCAGGATCAGAGGGAGAAGTTCGTAAAAGCTTAATAGATCTAGTTGCCGGATGTCCTAAACTAGTTGTAGTTGCTACTTTTGCATCAAACATAGCAAGACTAGATACCTTATTATTTGCTGCCAAACAATCTGGTAGAAAAGTAATACTTGCTGGTAGGAGCTTACTAAATCTTTTTGCTGCAGCTCAAGAAAATGGATATCTTTTGGATTATACAAATGTAGTAAAAGAAAATGAATTTAAGGGTTTTAAAAGAGAAGAATTAATGGTTATAGCAACCGGTTGTCAAGGTGAGCCTATGGCCGCAATCACAAAAATGGTTGATAAGCTACATAATAGTATAGAGCTAAATCATTCTGATACAGTTATCTTCTCTTCTAAAATTATTCCTGGTAATGAAAAGCGTATTTTTCGATTATTTAATATTCTGATAAAAGAGGGTGTGGAAGTAATTACAGAAAGAGATCACTTCGTACATGTTTCAGGTCATCCATCTGTTGAAGAATTAAAGCATATGTATGATCTTGTAAGACCACAAATAGTGATACCGGTTCATGGCGAAGCTATACATTTACATGAACATTGTAAAATAGCAAGAAGCCATGGAATTAAACATTCTCTTGAGATAAGTAATGGTTGTGTGGCTTTAGTTGATAAAAATGCTCCTAAAGTTATAGGGCACGTACAAAATGGTTACCAAGTTATCGATGGTAACAACATGATTTCGGCTAATTCTAAAATATTTAAAACCAGAAGGTTGATGCATGTTGAAGGAATTGCAATTATCACTGTTTTCATTGGTAAAGGTAGACTTCTTTCGAGACCAGTAGTAAATCTTCCTGGTATTATTGATAGAGAAGAAAATTTTGAAGGCTACACAAATTTAATAAAAATTATTACTGATGAATTTAAAAATGATAATAATTCACTTGCAAGCCTTAGCTATAAAGATATAGAGCAAAAAGTACGCGGTGTTGTTAAAAGATATTTAAATGAAGAAACTGGTAAAATCCCAAGAATTTTTGTTAACGTTGAACGTGTTAATTATTAAATCAATATCATTTCTTATATCTTGGGCTTTTTTATAGAAAGCCCAATTATATTGTCAATCAATATTTGTAATAAACAAGATATCAAGCTAAAATTTTACCAAAAAACTATCCTAAACTAAAAATTCAAAAATTATTAAAAGAACAATTTAAATGTTTAAAAAACTCAAATAATAGGAAGTTTTCCAATATGGTGTTTTAGTCTAAACCAATAATGTGTTATTGAGTTTAAATGCTGGGGTATAAATAGGTAAAAACATTATTGAGCAAAGCTTATCTGCTACGGCTTTAATAATTTTTGGCGGGTTTTTTCTCAAAGCTCAAAACATCCTCGATATATTGGATTGGGGAACAACGAACTTGCTACAACCTGTAATACTATTTGCTTCAAGGTAAAAAGAATGTGTAGACTTTTGAATAGCCACCTAAACAAGACAAGACTTCAAGTGGCTTAGACACACTAGCACAGACTTCAATAGCTCTAACGAGACAAGACTTCAAGTGACTTAGACACTAGCACAGACTTCAATAGCTCTAACGAGTCAAGACTTCAAGTGACTTAGACTAGCACAGACTTCAATAGCTCTAACGAGTCAAGACTTCAAGTGACTTAGACACTAGCACAGACTTCAATAGCTCTAACGAGACAAGACTTCAAGTGGCTTAGACACTAGCACAGACTTCAATAGCTCTAACGAGACAAGACTTCAAGTGACTTAGACACTAGCACAGACTTCAATAGCTCTAACGAGACAAGACTTCAAGTGACTTAGACTAGCGCACAGACTTCAATAGCTCTAACGAGACAAGACTTCAAGTGGCTTAGACACACTAGCACAGGCTTCAATAGCTCTAACGAGACAAGACTTCAAGTGGCTTAGACACTAGCACAGACTTCAATAGCCCTAAACGAGACAAGACTTTCAACTCAGGGGTTGAAGGGCTATCAAGTGCGTAAACCAAACAGATAATATAACGGGTTATTTGCCCGATTCTTTAAAAATTTTTGCTAGCCGCACAATAATTTTTTAGCCAATTTTGTGTATACTACAAAAATTGCTCTGCTTTTTTATGTTGCAAGAGGCCCTATATATGTTCGCATTTTTTACTAATCACAAAATATATTATAGGATACGCCAACTTAATTTACTATAGTATCATATTATGTAAGATAAGTTATCTGTCTATAACTTAAAGCTTCTGCTATATGAACCTTGGTAACACTCGTCTCATTTTCTAAATCCGCTATAGTTCGCGCTACTTTCAAAATTTTATTATAGCTACGCATCGAAAGTTTGAATTTATTAGCAGCGGCATTTAAAAGCTCCATTCCTCCGTCACGTGGCGTAGCTACATCAAATAATAATTGTCCGTCAAGCTTTGTATTGCTTCTTATACCATAACCTTCGTAGCGCTTTAGTTGCTTGTCTCTAGCTTTTACAACTCTTGATTTTACAGTTTCTGAATTCTCTTCTGAGGCAAAATTTTGTATTTCGTAATCTATATCAATAACAGGAACATGTATATGTAAATCAAAACGGTCCAATATTGGTCCGGATATTCTAGATACGTAATCTTGAGAACATCTTGGGGCTTTACTACAAGCTTTTGATGCATCATCAATATAGCCGCATTTACAAGGATTCATAGCTGCAATAAGTTGAAAATTAGCTGGATATTTAACATGAGCAGCAACTCTTGATATCAATATTTCTCCATTTTCTATAGGTTGTCTCAAAGACTCTATAACATTAGGGTTAAATTCCGGTAATTCATCAAGAAATAATACTCCGTTATGAGCTAAAGAGATAGAACCGGGTTTAACTTTTCTACTAATACCGCCTCCTACCATTGAAGCAGTTGAGCAGCTATGATGTGGCGCAATAAAAGGTCTAATATTAGTTAATTTTCCATTCTCAATCAATCCAGCAATACTTGCTATCATGCTACATTCAAGAATTTCATCTGGGCTTAGCTCTGGCAATATCCCTGGTAATCTTTGTGCAAGCATGGATTTGCCAGAACCAGGTGGGCCAAACATCAGCAAATTATGCCCACCAGCAGCTGTAATTTCTAAAACTCTTTTAGCAAGTTTTTGTCCCTTTATATCTTTAAGGTTTAAATAGCTTGGCTTATCTATTGCCGTATTAATTTCTGGAGTACGTAAAATTTGTGTACCTTTAAAATGATTAATTAACTCCAACAAATTGCCTGGCGCAATAATTTTATTATTACTAGACCATGCCGCTTCTTTTCCGTTAACTTTTGGGCATATTAGACCTAAATCTCTAGAGTTTGCACCAACCCCGGCTGGCAATGCTCCGCTTACAGATAATATCGATCCGTCTAAGCCAAGTTCACCTAGAATTAAATATTCCAAAAGTTCCTCTGCTGGAATTATACCTAAAGCTGAAAGCAATGCGCAAGCTATAGGTAAATCAAAGTGGCTACCCTCTTTGACAAGATCTGCTGGGGCTAGATTAACTAAAATTTTCTTTTGAGGAAGGCCCAAACCAATTGATACTAAAGCAGCCCTTACACGCTCTCTAGACTCTGCTATGGTTTTATCGGCAAGACCAACTATTGTAAAAGATGGTATTCCTGGCAATAACTGTGCCTGAATTTCTACATCAGTTACATTTATGCCAGAAAAAGTGAGGCTGTTGATTTTTATGACTTTATTCATGATATATAGCTGTATAATGCCATTATCATATAATAGTTACCACTTAAATACAAACAATATTAGTATTTTAAATATTTAAGATAGCTAAACTATTATTTGCACTGTATATAAATTAGTACTAAGTTTCATTATGTTCAAATGGGTTATTATTCGCACCAAGTATTAACGTTGTACTAGAATCAATTACTATTATGATTTCCTCATTGAATACCTCAAGTGATCCCTTTAAGTTATAAACGGGCCCATGATTTTTAGATTTGTTGTTATTATTTAACTCAGTGTGTTTCAAATGAATATGTTTATTGATCTGCTCTACCCTCTCTTTCCACGCATCTTGTTCATCATCACTTGCATCATGAGCTATTATCACCTGTCTATTGTTGCTGTTTGTGCAAACCTCTAGCTTTTCTGATAAAGATTGAGCTAACAGAGGCAAATCTAGTAGTACCTCTTTCTCTAACTCAGAGCTATTCAATAGCTCTCGGTATAATTGTTTTTTGCTATAACTATACTTTAGCTCTTGGTTTGATGCAAAAAAACTAAAGGTACAAGAAGAATAAGATACTTTAGATTCCCGTGTTATTTGGCACAAATAAGAGGCATTAAATAATTCTTTTTCTTCGAATGTTACTTTAATTTCTATTTCTTTACCTCCAGCTTCAGCTTTTGTTCCGGTTTGTAGACGATAGGTCTTTTCCTCCCCATCTCTTAATGATAACGTCATAGTATCCTTGCCGAAGATTATTGTTATTTTTTTCTCTCCTTCCTCAGTTATTAAATTCTTAGTCATTAAATTAGGAGGCGGTATTATAGTAGTTTTGTCTTCTTCGTCTTCTTCGTCTTCTTCGTCTTCTTTGTCTTCTTTGTCTTCTTTGTCTTCTTCTTCTTCTTCTTCTTCTTCTTCTTCTTCTTCTTCTTCTTCTTCTTCTTCTTCTTCTTCTTCGTCTTCTTCTTCTTCTTCGTATTCGTATTCTTCTTCTTCGTATTCTTCTTCGTCGTCTTCTTCTTCGTATTCTTCTTCGTCTTCGTATTCTTCTTCTTCGTATTCTTCTTCTTCGTCTTCTTCGTCGTCTTCGTATTCTTCTTCTTCGTATTTTTCTGCTTCGATATAGAGCTTATTCTCTAATTTAGGAAAATAATGTATCAATTTTTGTATATCCTGGTAGCACTTATTGTTATATTTTAATATAAAATTTAAGTATTTGTAGCTAACGCATTGGTCAAAAAGATACTCAAGAGCTTGTTCCATTGCTTTATATTTAGTACTAAACTTGTTAGGAAGATTAACCGTAGCATTTATTAAAAAAAACCAAAGGGCATAGTTTTTTGAGGCTTCTAAAGAGTTATTAGACTTATTTGATTCCTTAGTAAAGCCTTTAACTTTGCAAAGTGATAATATTGCTTCATTTAGCTCACGATCCTTTTTAAGGGTAGCCCAAAAAATTGTAGATACAACATTTTCTTCATTACTTTGAACGGGCTCTTTGAAAGAAAACAATAGTTTTAGAATCTTTTGATTATTTGGCTTCTTAAAATATTCTTTATTACTGAGATGATAATTTCTAATAAATTCTTGACATATTTGTTGGAGAATTTTTATATTATCAGAGTATTTTGTACTATTGTATAGTTGAGTTATTTTAGTTATGTTAGAAGCATTTAATTTCAATAATTCTGCTTTCTTAAGCTTATTTTTAGCTTCATCTTTTAGATAATGAGTAAGAGTAAAACTGCTATAGGAATATTTATTATTATGTTTAATATAATCGATGTCTGGTATTTTCATAAACTCTTTTGTAAATCTTTGTATAATAATTTCTTAATTAATTAAAATTAGTTTAACCAACTAATATTAAATACACTAAAAACAATACAATTGCAAGACCCCTTATCAAAAAATTAAAGACAATAATGTAAGATAAAGATATTCATTAAAAAGCTAGTTTGCTATATTTTAATTATACTATTTGTATTTAGCTAAAAAATATAACAATTAAGGGGGTTAATTATATGTTAGACGAGTCAAAAATAGAAAGTTTAAAAAAAGAGTTATTTACCAATTTTGATACAAAAAATAAATCTTATACAATATTATCTCTTACT